>NZ_JBDTQE010000025.1:0-35309 GCF_039932285.1 Flavobacterium sp. | reverse complement strand
CCATTGCAAGTCTCGCAAGGCAAGGAAACATCGGCCATAAAAACCATTTCAACATTTATAGCACCTTCTCCTTTACAGGTTTCGCAACGACCACCATCAACATTAAACGAAAAATGTTTGGCTTGATAACCACGATTTTTAGATAGTTTTTCTTTCGCATACAACTCTCGGATATCATCATAAGCTTTGATGTAAGTTACTGGATTAGAACGTGAACTTCTACCAATTGGGTTTTGATCTACATATTCGATATGATGAATTTTATGATAAAAACCACGCATTTCAGTAAACTGACCCGCTTTTTCACCCACGCCATCAATCTTTTTTTGCATCGCTGGAAAAAGAATTTTCTTGACCAAAGTACTTTTTCCTGAGCCCGAAACACCTGTAATTACAGTAAGCATTTCTAACGGAAACTTAACATCTACATTTTGCAAGTTATTCTCACGAGCACCTAATATTTCGATATATGTAGAAGATTTTCGTCTGGTTTTTGGCACTGAAATTTCTAAATCTCCGTTTAAATATTTTGCTGTTAATGAGGTTGATTTCAATATTTCATCAAAAGTTCCTTGAGCTACCAATTCTCCACCAAAAGTTCCTGCTTCTGGACCAATATCTATAATCATATCGGCAGCTTTCATAATATCTTCATCATGTTCGACCACAATCACAGTATTTCCTAAATCACGAAGCGAAATAAGCACCTGAATTAGTTTTTCAGTATCTTTTGGGTGCAAACCAATGCTTGGTTCGTCAAGAATATACATAGATCCAACCAAACTACTTCCTAATGATGTGGCTAGGTTTATTCTTTGAGATTCACCTCCAGATAGCGTAGCTGAATTTCTGTTTAAGGTTAGATAATCTAATCCAACTTCTTGTAGGAATGATAATCGATTATTGATTTCTATTAGTAATCGCTTGGCAACTTTAGCATCGTAATCGGATAATTTTAAATCTTTGAAAAATAAAACCGTATTTTTTATAGATAAATCGACTAAATCAGGTAGCGTTTTTCCGCCTACTTTTATATTGTACACTTCTTGACGCAATCTTTTTCCTTTGCAAGCATGACATTTTGTTTTGCCACGATAGCGAGAAAGCATCACTCGATTTTGAATTTTATAATTTTTTTCTTCTAGTTCTTTAAAGAAATCATTCAAACCCTGAAAATATTTATTACCGCTCCAAACTAAGTCTTTTTGAGCATCTGATAATTCAAAATAAGGTTTGTGAATAGGAAAGTCGAACTTATGACTATTATTTACTAACTCGTCACGAAACCAACTCATACTTTCTCCACGCCAAGGAAATATAGCGTTTTCATATATAGATAAAGCAGTGTTTGGTATAACCAACTCCTCATCGATGCCAATAATATTACCATAACCATCGCAAACCGGACAAGCACCGTAAGGATTATTGAAACTAAATAAATGCACATTTGGTTCTAAAAAAGACAATCCATCTAATTCGAAATTAGCACTGTAACTGTATTTTTTATCAGTATTTACTTCTTGTAAATAACAGATTCCCTTGCCTTCATAGAAAGCTGTTTGTACAGAATCAGCCAATCGGTTATAAAAATCTTCTTCCTCTTTTACAACAATTCGGTCAATGATTAGTAAAGTATCTTTAACATTCAATTTTTTATCGACTAATTCATCAAGGCGAATCATTTCATTTTTAACCAAAATACGAGCAAAACCTTGTTGCAAAAGTACTTTTAGTTTGTCTTCTAATTTCCGTCCTTCTTCTAGATGAATAGGAGCGAGGAGCAACCATTTAGAATCTATTTCGAAGGTTTTTACATCATTTATAACATCAGAAACTGTGTTTTTTTTGACTTCAAGACCAGAAATTGGTGAAATAGTTTTACCAATTCTTGCATATAATAATTTCAGATAATCATAAATTTCGGTCGAAGTTCCTACAGTAGATCGAGCATTTGTCGTGTTCACTTTTTGTTCGATAGCAATCGCTGGAGCAATTCCTTTGATGTATTCAACTTTTGGTTTGTCTAATCTTCCCAAAAATTGTCGTGCATAACTAGACAAACTTTCTACATAACGACGTTGTCCTTCGGCATATAAAGTATCAAAAGCCAAAGAAGATTTTCCAGAACCTGAAAGTCCAGTAATGACTACTAATTTATTACGGGGAATAGCAACATCAAGGTTTTTTAAATTATGAATTTGAGCGCCTTTGATAATTATATTTTCCTTTGGATTTAGTTTTGAAATATCTTGATGAATCATTTTAAAAGTCAATTTTTACAAAGATAATCAATTCTGCTTTTTTATTGTAATTTGTGTGTAGTCTCTTTTTTGCTTAGACATAGCTCTCAACTTAAATTTTTATTAATTATTTTAAACAAAATGTTAAATTTTAAAATAATGTTGTTAATGTGAAATAAATTGCTTTAAATTTGAATTCTATAAATATATAAAATTAAGCTTATAACAAAGAAATACTTTAAAAAAAGAGATAAACCTAAAATCTAAAAGTATTGTTATGGCTATAAATCAACTCCCAGATGCTTTATTGGTAAGGCGTTACATCGATGGCGATGAAACAGCATTATCTATATTAGTAAAAAGACATGAGTCTAAAATTTTTGGTTTTATATATTCAAAAATTTTAGATAGAGATATTTCAGATGATATATTTCAAGATACATTTATAAAAGTTATTAAAACACTTAAAAGTAATTCATATAATGAAGAGGGGAAATTTTTGCCTTGGGTTATGAGAATTGCTCACAATTTAATTATAGATCATTTCCGAAAAACAAAAAAAATGCCGATGTATCGTGAAACAGAAAACTTTTCTATTTTTTCGATTATGAGTGATAATTCTCTGAATATTGAAAATAAAATCATTACCGATCAAGTCGAGAAAGACTTAATTAAGCTCCTAAAAGAATTGCCAGATGATCAGAGAGAAGTGGTTGAAATGCGTATTTATCAAGATTTAAGTTTCAAAGAAATTTCCGAATCAACAGGAGTTAGTATTAATACAGCATTAGGTAGAATGCGTTATGCATTGATAAATTTGAGAAGAATAATTGATAAAAATCAAATTATTTTAACCAACTAAGCAATATTTTTTTCTAGTTTGCGTTTTACTATAAAATTATAAATAATAGTATGGCAAAAATTTACTCTAAAAAGAAAAATGTAACTCCTAAAATGTTACCAAAAAAAGAAACAGTTAGTTTTATATTGAACTATTCTAAAGCATTAAGAATAGAGAAAATAGGAGAGGGGACTTTCGAAACGATTTTGAATTAACCACAAAACGCTCAAATTATTGAGCGTTTTTTTTATAATAATCTTTTAAAACGGATTGTCTTCCAATAGTTTTGGTAATAATATCTTTGTCTAAATTCCAACCACGAGCTGGAGAATATTCGCGTCCGTACCAAATAATTTGTAGGTGTAAATCGTTCCAAATTTCTTCAGGAAATATACGTTTGGCATCTTTTTCGGTTTGAACTACATTTTTTCCATTAGTCAAATTCCAACGGTACATCAATCGATGAATATGTGTATCTACAGGAAAAGCGGGAACGCCAAAAGCTTGACTCATCACTACACTTGCAGTTTTATGTCCTACGGCAGGCATAGCTTCTAAGGCTTCGAAACTTTGTGGAACCAGACCATTATGTTGCTCGATAATCATTTGAGATAATCCAAAAATCCCTTTCGATTTCATAGGAGAAAGACCGCAAGGGCGGATAATTTCTTTAATTTCTTCAACCGAAAGTTTTACCATATCGTATGGATTATCAGCTTTTTCAAAAAGAATTGGTGTAATTTGATTCACACGAACATCGGTACATTGTGCTGATAGCAAAACTGCCACTAGCAAAGTATATGGGTCTTTGTGGTCGAGCGGAATAGGAATTGTAGGATATAATTCTTTTAACGTATTTATAACAAAAGTTACACTTTCTTTCTTGGTCATTTTGGTTAAATTTGAAATGTAAAAATACAATTTTTGATTGAAGATTGTTGAATAACGATTTTTGATTTCAGATTTTCAAAAATAAATATTTAAAAAAATGACAACACTAAAAAAAGGAGATAAATCACCTAGTTTTTCAGCTTTGGATCAAGACGGAAATGCACACAAATTATCTGATTATACTGGAAAAAAATTAGTAGTATTTTTTTATCCAAAAGCAAATACGCCAGGTTGCACAGCAGAAGCTTGTGATTTGAGTAATAATTATTCTCGTTTTACGGCAAATAATTATGCTGTTTTAGGCGTAAGTGCAGATTCGGCAAAAGCACAACTGAAATTTAAAGAGAAATTTGATTTTCCTTTTCCACTTTTAGCAGATGAAGATAAAGCAGTTATTGAAGCATTTGGTGTTTGGGGGCCAAAAAAGTTTATGGGAAAAGAATATGACGGAATACATAGAACGACTTTTATTATCGATGAAAAAGGTATTATTGAAGAGGTAATTACAGCTGTAAAAACTAAAGATCACGCCAAGCAGATATTGGGTTAATATCTGTTTAAATTTTAAACAGAAAAAATATAAAAAATAAGCACTACTAACCCAATTGATTCAATCTTTTTGGAGTAGTGCTTATTTATTTTCTTTTACAAAGTTTTGATACTCTTAAAAATTTTATATTGTGTTTCTACAACAGATTGATTAAAACCATGAGCTGCTTTTGGCAATAAAAAATATTCTTTTTTAGGTGCTTTAATTTTATCAAAATACTTTTTTGAGTTCTCTTTTGGTGTCATAATATCTTCATTTCCTTGTATTAAATACACAGGAATTTTAAAATCTAAATTGTCTCTCATTAAATTAATGGTTGAAATCATTGATTGAACTCCTAATTTATCATCTCCAACATAATTCACAAACGAATAATCGTCGCCATCTTCTCTGTTTTTTTCATCTATTTCATTGTCATAATCAGGAGAAAGCTGAAACCAATTATTAGGAGCAGGTGTCGAATTTGCTCTTTCATATTTTTTTAGAACTTTAAATAATAAACCGCAGCTTTTTGCTCTACTATATGGTGGTTTTCCAATAGTATTTAATATTTCTAAACTCTCTTTGTCATTCCTGTCTTCAGCCATTTTATAAATTTTAGTATATAATTCCAAATTAATTCCAGGACTAACAATCTGAGAATGTCCAACATAAGCATAAAAAAGATCTGGGCGTTTAGAAACTATTTTTACTCCAAGTGAAGAACCCCAAGATGTGCCAGCAAGTATAATTTTTTGTTTTCCTAAATGTTTCAAAAGATATTCTGAAACACAAACACCATCACTAGTCATTTGTTCTAAAGTTAAAGGATTTGATTTTAAATATTCTGGAGTTAATTCTTCAGGTGGCGAATTGCGTCCATAAGTTCTTCCAGCGCCTCGTTGATCCCACTGAACAATAATAAAATCCTTTTCTAAATCTTTATATAAAACGTCAATATAAGGACTTATTGTACTTCCAGGTCCTCCATGAATGAACAAAATAATTGGTTTCGAAGGATTTCCTTTTATGGTAACCCATTGTTCAATACCATTTATTAGAACGTATTTTTCTTCATAAATTTCATTTTTAATATCATAATTCTTTTCAATAGTTTCAGTTTTTAATTCTGGTTTTGTGTCGATTTCTTTTGATTGTGCCAAACACAGAAATGATGTTAGTAAGGAAATAAATGTGATTTTGATTTTCATAACTTCAAATTTTAATTGTTAGTATTAATTTGAAGCAAAATTGCACCAGAAGTTTAACATTGGCGACCGAATAAAAAAAGTCGAACCAATTTGTAGTAATTAAATTGGTTCGACTTTTTACAAAATACTTATAATCAGTTATTTCTGAATTCTGTTGGTGTTTGATTCGTATGTTTTTTAAAAGCAGTATTAAATGATGATTTTGAATTAAAACCGACTTCGTAAAGAATTTCTAAAACAGTATACTTCTTTTTAGATGGATCTTTTAAGATTTGCATGGCTTTTTGTATTCGAAATTCATTGATGAAATCGAAAAAATGTTGATTCATATGATGATTAATCAAAATAGATAAATCGCGGACAGGAATATGAACTTGTTCAGATAATTCTTGTATGGTTAATGATGAATCGAGATAAGATTCTTTTTCTAAAACATGTTTTTTTATAAATTCAATTTGCAAAATAATTTCTGCCGATTTAGGAGTTTCTGTTAATTGGTTCTCTGTTGAAACAACTTTTGTATTTAAGATTTTGTTTACCAATAACATATTTGAATCTAAACCTTTAAAAAGATCAGGATTGTTTAACGCTTTTAATACAAACCAACAACTTATGATTAGCGCAATCGTTCCGATGACTAAATTTGACGAGTTAAGAAAAACAGAATAATTAGTATATCTTATGATTGATTTAAAGAAAACAATGCAATGAGCAATTAGAAAAAATACAGTCATTTGAAACAACCATTTGTATGATGAGTTGTTCGTATTGGTATAATTTTCTAAGTAAATTTCTCTGTATTTTTTTAAAGAAGAAAAAACTAAAATAATATAAAAAAAGTATTGTAGTTCTGCTAAAATATAAAAAAAACGAATTTCAAACAGTTGCTTAAAGTGTTGGTAAATGTGAACGTTTTCAAATGTAGTTGCTAAATAAAATCTTGGAATAAAAATCAAATTTGCAATTGCAAAAGGAAGTATTAAGAGTAAATGTTTTGGTTTTAATTTAAAATCTGAATGACAAACTGCTTTAACATATAAATAGAATATAGGCATGATTAGCAAGCTAGCCGTCATTCTAAAAACTTCAAAATTTAAATTAGTCTCAAAATATTTATCGGTAAAAAAACTACTCAAATCGAATGCTGTAAGTATAAGAAAACTAGCAAAAAGTCTATTTGAAAGTTTGTTTTTTGTGTTTACAGTTAACAAAAAAGAGGCAAGAAGCAACATTACAAAAATGGAAATTAAAGTAATAGTATTTAAAAAATTAGATTTATCCATTTAGTGTTTTTTATAATTTAGGCTTTAATATTCAAATATAAACATATTAATAAAAAAATCCTGAACCGTTTTTCACAATTCAGGATTCATTTATATTGTTCTATTTTCTTAAGCTTCAATTAAAATTTTATTATTATAACCAAAAAGATGGTCTTTTTTAATAAGATCGGCAATTCCGTCGGGTAACATTTTTTCCCAACCAGGTGTGCCATTGTGAATCATTTTAAAAACTTCGCGAGAGAAAATTTTAAGATTTTCTCTTTCAAAATCGGTGATATCGGTTACTTTTCCGTTGTAAGCGAAGAATTTGTACAATTCCTTCATACGAGGATGTACCTTTAGATTTTGTGAGTTTATTACATTACCAACTTCATCTTCCATAGGATACAAGAAAACTTTTAAATCTCGGTAAAATAATTTACCAAAAGCTTCTAGAATTCCACCACTCAAATGGCGGTAATATTTTTCATCAAATATGTCAATTAGATTGTTTACACCTAGCGCCAGTCCCATCCTTGCTTTTGTATAAGAAGAAAAATACTCGACTACTTTAAAATATTCTTGAAAATTAGAAATCATAACTGTTTGTCCTAACGAACAAAGTAGTTCGGCTCTATCCATAAAATCTCTTTCATCTATTTCTCCATCTGAACGAAGATTAGAAAGTGTGATTTCGAAAATAACCAATGTATTTTCTTTTTTTACTTTATTACCATCTACAAACATTTGTAAAGATTTCTCGTACATGTCCATATTTACTTTGGTTACAGGACGGAAACTTCCTCGCAATGCCAAAATATTTTTTTTGTATAAAACTGCTGCTGGTAATATGTTTTTTCCTGTTGGATCGAACATTACGGCATCGGTCATGCCATTTTTTACCAATTGTAAACTCATTAATCGGTTATCTACATCGGCAAATCTTGGTCCTGAAAAATTGATAGTATCTATTTCTAGTTGGTCTTTGTCAATATGGTCATACAAATAGCGCAACAATCTTTTCGGGTCATTGTATTTGTAAAATGCACCATATATTAAGTTTACACCTAATTTTCCTAAAGTTTCTTGCTGCAGTTTTGCATCAGTTTCCTTAAACCTAATGTGAAGTAATATTTCGTTATAGGCTTCATCAGGCTCAATTTGATATCTAATTCCTACCCAACCGTGACCTTTAAACTGTTTTGCAAAATCTATTGTAGCAACAGTATTGGCATAACTAAAAAACATTTTTGTAGGATGTTTGTCACGTTTTAGTCGTTGCTCCATCAGTTCACTTTCGTGAGATAGCATTTTTTTTAGACGACTTTCGGTAACATAACGACCATCGTCTTCAATACCGTATATGGCATCACTAAAATCTTTATCGTAGGCAGACATTGCTTTTGCAATTGTACCAGAAGAACCACCAGCTCTAAAAAAATGGCGAACAGTTTCCTGTCCAGCACCAATCTCGGCAAAGGTTCCGTAAATATTATCGTTAAGGTTTATACGCAAAGCTTTATCAGTTGTTGACGGTATTTGTTCAATAACTTTGTCTCCTTTTAGCGTAATTTCTGTTTCTGAATTTCTCATACTTGGGGTAAATACTTTACAAAGTTAATAAATTAGACAGCTTTACATAAAAATAATCTTTATTTTTGTGAAAAATATTTTAATTGAAAGTCTATTTTTTAGGTACTGGTACTTCACAAGGCATTCCTGTTATTGGTAGCGACCATCCTGTATGTCTTAGTAAAGACCAAAAAGATAAGCGTTTGCGGGTTTCTGTGTGGATAGAATGGGAAAATAATTCTTTTGTAATAGATTGTGGACCAGATTTTAGACAACAAATGCTCACTTCGGGTTGTCCTAAAATTGATGCTATTTTGTTTACCCACGAACATTCCGATCACACGACGGGTTTAGATGATATTCGACCATTTTTCTTCAAACAAGGAAATATTCCTATTTATGGTCATGAACGGGTATTAAAAAATCTCAAGAAACGTTTCGACTATATTTTTGAAACCGAAAATAAATATCCTGGTTCACCAGGTGTTTCTCCGATAGAAGTTGAAAATGATGTTTTAATTGAAATTGATTCAAAAAATATTATTCCCATAAATGCAATGCATGGCGATTTACAAGTTTTTGGTTATCGTTTTGACAACTTTGCTTATCTGACCGATGTAAAAACTATTGAAAAAGCGGAAATAAATAAGCTTAAAAATCTAGATGTTTTGGTAATAAATGCTTTAAGAGAAGATGCTCATAACACCCATTTTAATTTGCAAGAAGCTTTAGATTTCATTAATATTGTGCAACCAAAAAAAGCTTATTTAACACACATTAGCCATACTTTTGGTTTTCATGAAGAAGTACAAAAAAAATTGCCTGAAAATCTGTTTTTGGCTTATGATAATTTAATAATTAATATTTAAAAAATGAAAAAACTGGTTTTATACGGATTAATATTCTCTGTATTATTGAATATTTTTCAATACATGTATTCGACAAAAAAGTTTAATTTTGATGAAAATCGTGCTGAGAAATTTAAGGTAAAAATGAACGATAGCATTGCTAAAATTGTAGCTGAAAAAGAAGATGGAGATTATTTCTCTTTAGCTTACGACGAGAAAGCACAAGATTATTTAGAAGGTTACGATGTTCAGAAACTAATGCCACAAGTAAAAGAAAAACTAATGGATATGAACTCAAATCCCACAGGTAATAAGTTAATTCCTTATGATAATATGGTGATTAATAAAGTACGTTTTCTAAACCACCGATGGATTATTGCTGATTTTACTGGGGATTCCAATTGGGGAGAAGTTATACTAAAATACTTTATAGAGAAAAATGGTTCTGTTACTTTCGAAACTGCAGAAACTGTTATGTATCCACAACAATAGTTTTTTTTAAAATATTTTAAAAAAACCTGTAATGAAGATTACAGGTTTTTTTTTAGAAATTATTTCAAGCTTCCTACCATTTCTTCAGGTTTTACCCAAGCATCAAAATCTTCGGCAGTAACATAACCTAAACGAACGGATTCTTCTTTTAGAGTTGTCCCATTTTTGTGCGCTGTTTGTGCAATTTCAGCAGCTTTGTAGTATCCGATTTTTGTATTTAATGCGGTAACTAACATTAATGAGTTATTTACGAGCTCTTCAATTCTTTTATAATTTGGTTCAATTCCTTGGGCACAATGCTCATCAAACGACATACAAGCATCTCCTAGCAACCTTGCAGATTGTAGAAAATTTGCTGCCATAAGGGGTTTAAAAACATTTAATTCATAATGTCCTTGCATACCACCTATCGAAATAGCAACATCATTACCCATAACCTGTGCGCAAACCATTGTTAATGCTTCACACTGTGTTGGGTTTACTTTTCCTGGCATGATAGATGATCCTGGTTCATTTTCTGGAATTAAGATTTCGCCAATTCCTGAGCGTGGTCCTGATGCTAACATACGAATATCATTAGCAATTTTATTAAGAGAAACCGCTAATTGTTTCAAAGCACCATGTGATTCAACAATAGCATCATGAGAGGCCAGTGCTTCAAATTTATTTGGAGCTGTTACAAATGGATGTCCTGTAAATTTAGCAATATATTCAGCAACTTTTACATCATAACCTGCTGGTGTGTTTAGCCCTGTTCCTACTGCTGTACCACCAAGAGCAACTTCGGATAAGTGGGCAAGTGTATTTTTTACTGCTTTTATTCCGTAGTTTAGTTGTGCAACATAACCTGAAATTTCTTGACCAAGTGTAAGTGGAGTAGCATCCATAAGGTGTGTACGACCTATTTTAACTACATTATTATATGCCGTCGCTTTTGCATGTAATGTATCGCGTAATTTTTCTACACCGGGAATTGTAACCTCTATAACTGCTTTATAAGCGGCTATATGCATTCCTGTTGGATATGTATCGTTAGATGATTGTGATTTGTTTACATCATCATTTGCTTTAATAAATTGTTCACCTTCTCCAATTTTGTGTCCAGCTAGAACTTGTGCACGATTAGCCACAACTTCATTTACATTCATATTACTTTGTGTTCCCGAACCCGTTTGCCAGATTACTAATGGAAACTCATCGTCTAATTTTCCTGCTAATATTTCATCACAAACTGTTGCAATAGCATCTCGTTTTTCTATTGGAAGTACACCTAAATCACAATTAGCAAAAGCTGCGGCTTTTTTTAAGTAGGCAAAACCTTCTATAATTTCTTTTGGCATAGATGCCGATGGGCCAATTTTGAAGTTATTTCTTGAACGTTCTGTTTGAGCTCCCCAATATTTGTTTGCGGGAACTTTTACTTCACCCATGGTGTCTTTTTCTATTCTATATTCCATTTTGGTTAATTTATTCGTGTTAATTAGATAACACTAGTGTGTATTTGTTTATGTGTAATTTTACTTCGGACTATTTGCTTAAAATTTTAAGTCTAGTGTAATCAAATATATATACAATTAGTATATAACTACAAAAATAATCATTCTTAATTGCTTAAAAAAATGTATTAAAATAAATTTATAAATATTATTGCTTAAAAGAATAATTACATTTACATTTGTACTGTATTATTAATAAATTTGAGAAAGATGTTTGAGTTTCAACAATATTTAGGTTTTATACTTTTTTTAACTGTATTAACGATAGGTTTTTGGTTAATGTTTTTCCTTGTAACTTTTGTCCAATATTGGATTGGCGGTGCTTTGTGGGAATTATATAAAGAGAAAAGAGCAAAAAAGCAGGAAGAATCTAATTAAAATTTAAGTTTAGATAGTTTTATCTAAATTTAATCATAACATAGAATATATAAAAAAAAACAGTAGTAAATTTTACTACTGTTTTTTTATACAAAATTGTTAAATTATTACCTTAAAACAGCTCCCAATTCACTTTCAAAATTATGAGTTAGTTTACTCATTACTTTATCAATTTGACTTTCAGTTAGTGTTTTACTATTGTCTTGTAATACAAAACTAATTGCATATGATTTTTTACCGTTTGGGAGATTTTTACCTTGATAAACATCAAATAAATTAACGTCTTTTAGTAAAGTTTTTTCTGTTTTTTTAGCAATATCAAATATTTTTTCGAATTCGATTTCATTATCTAATAAAAGTGCCAAATCACGACGAACTTCAGGATATTTAGAAATTTCGACAAACTTAATATTGTTTGATATCTGCTTAATAATTGAATTCCAATTAAAATCGGCAAAGAAAACCTCTTGTTTAATATCAAAATGTTTCAAAATCGATTTTTTAACAGTACCAAACTCCACCAAAGTGGAATTTCCCATTTCGTAAACGATTCCTTCAGCAAAAACATCAGTGTTTAATGGTGATGCAATTATTTTTGATAAGCCAAGTCTTTCTAAAATAGCTAGTACATAACCTTTGAACAAAAAGAAATCGGTGGGTTTTTGAGGATTTGTCCAGCTTTCGGGAGTTTTATTTCCTGTCATAAACAAAGTCAAGTGACTATTTTCTTGATTTCCAGATAATAATTTATGATATGTTTTTCCGAATTCGAATAATTTTAAATCATTATTTCTTCGATTAATATTAAACGAAATAGCTTCTAATCCGGAGAATAACAACGATTGTCTCATTGCCGACAAATCGTTACTCAAAGGATTAATTATTAATACATTATTGGTTTCATTTAAGCTATTGCTTAATTTTATGTAACTTGGAGTAGTTAATGAATTTGCCATCATTTCATTAAAACCATTTCCTACAAGTAAATTAGAAATTATATTCTGGATTTTATAATCCTCAGTTCTAGAAGAATGAGAAGTTGTTGCATTAAGCTTTTGTGTAAAATTGATATTGTTATAACCATAAACCCTCAGAATCTCTTCAATTACATCAATCTCACGAGTTACATCGACACGATAAGCAGGAATTACTAGCCCTAAAGCTACTTTAGAAATGCTATTTACTTTAATGTCTAAAGAAGCTAATATATTTTTGATGGTTTCATCTGGAATTTCTTGACCAATTATTTTACTTACTTTTTCAAGATTTAGCATAACTTGGTGGTCTTCTATTTTTTTAGGATAAATATCTATAATATCTGATGTAATATGTCCACCAGAAACTTCACAAATTAAAATAGCAGCACGTTTTAGTGCATATTCTGTAATATTTGGATCTATTCCTCTTTCAAATCTAAAAGAAGCATCAGTACTTATAGTATGTCGTTTTGCTGTTTTTCTAACAGAAACAGCATTAAAATAAGCGCTTTCTAGAAATATAGAAGTCGTATTTTGAGAAACTCCCGAATATTTTCCACCAAGAACACCTGCTATGCAAAGTGGTTCATTTTCGTCACAAATCATAATGTCTTCGGCGCTCAAAGAACGTTCTACATCATCTAATGTTATAAATTTTGTTCCTTCAGCAACATTTTGTACAGTAATTTTTCCGTTAATTTTAGATGCATCAAAAGCATGTAGTGGTTGGCCTAATTCATGTAAGACATAATTAGTAACATCGACAACATTGTTTTTTGGTGTGATTCCAATAGCTTTCAATCTGTTTTGAAGCCAAGCTGGTGATGTTCCGATTTTTATATCAGAAATTGTAACACCACAATAACGAGGTACAAGTTTATTATCGTCTACTTTTACATCAATTTTTAAGGTTCTTTTTTCAATTTTAAAATTAGAAACAGGTGGTGTAATGAGTTCGATATTTATTCCGTTTTGGAGCATTCCAGCTTTTAAGTCTCTTGCCGTTCCCCAGTGTGACATTGCATCAGCACGGTTTGGTGTTAATCCAATTTCGAAAACCTCATCATCTTCGATATTAAAAACGGTTGCAGCTGGAGTTCCAGGTTTTAGATTTTCGTCGAGAATCATAATACCTTCGTGACTATCTCCAAGACCAATTTCATCTTCGGCACATATCATTCCGTGACTTTCTTCTCCACGAATTTTTCCTTTTTTTATTTCGAATGATTTTCCTTCTTTATCATATAAAATAGTTCCTATTGTTGCTACAGGAACTTTTTGTCCTGCGGCTACATTACTAGCTCCACAGACAATTTGAATAGGATTATTATCTCCTAAATCGACTGTTGTTATTTTTAATTTATCGGCATTTGGGTGCTGAATACAGCTAAGAACATGTCCTACAACAATTCCTTCTAAGCCACCTTTTATAGATTGATATTTTTCGACTCCTTCTACTTCAAGTCCCAAATCGGTAAGCATAGAAGCTGTTTTCTCAGAATCCCAATCGGTTTTTATAAATTGTTTTAACCAGTTATATGAAATTTTCATGTGTAGTAATTATTGAAGCGCAAATATAAGTATTGTAATTCGTAGTATAAAAAAAAGTTTTCCTTTTTTGAGATAGAATAATTTCATTTTTAATAGAAAAAATAAAACCTCAAATTCTTTTTAAATTTAAAAAGAATTTGAGGTTTTTATAATTAAAAAATGATTTAGAAAGGGCTAGACCATTTTGAATCTACATATACATTAGTTCCAGAAAGTGTTTTAATAAAAGCTATTGTTGCATTTACTTCGGTTGCTGTTACGTTTAGTTGTTGTCCAAAGCCATTTGGCATTAATCTTGGGTCAAGATTCGTATTTCCTAGTGCAATATTTATATTGCCATAATGTCCTATTACGGTTTGCAGACTTGTAAAAATACCTGTGTGCATCATAGGTCCGTTTATTGTTCCGTCAGGTTTAAGTAAATCTCTTAAAGATGGAGCACGAGTATTTGTAATATCTATTCCGCTACCAGATATGTTACCTATAATTCCGTTATTTCTAGTATTTGGATCGATATCAAATTCAGGAGCAGCATGACAAGTTGCACAACCAAATCCTCCAGAAGTCCTATTTCTAGTTGCATCAAAAACAGGAGGTGTTAAAAATATATTTTTACCTTGATTTTCTTGTGCTGTAAAATTCGAAAAGGGTTGTCCGTCGTTTGCTACTAATGCTCTTCCTGCATCATATTTAGAATCAAATGATTGAATGCTTCTTATGAACTGAGCCAATGCAGTTTGTATTCTTGCTTCGGTAACTTGCTCGTCACCATAAACAAATTTAAAAAGTTCTTTGTAATAACCAATGGCACTTAATTTATCAGTCAAATCAGTTATAGACTGATCTCCATTAGCACCACTAAAACCCATTTCTGCGTGATTCTGGATAGGTTGTGTAGTTTGTATTTCGAGAGTTGCTGCTCGTTCGTCCCAGAAAAATTTTCTTTCAATTGAAAATCTAGAATTTATAAGTCTCATGGCGTGTCTAGAAGTTGTGCCGTTTACACCAGTACTAGCAACACTTGCATCGCTAAAAGCATCAGCTTGTTTATGGCAACTTGCACAAGAAATGGTGTTTGTTGATGACAACTTTTTATCATAAAACAAAACGCGTCCTAGTGTTGCTCCTTTGTCGGTTATTGGATTGCCAGTTGTATTGTCCTTTGTAATATAAGTTGGAATTGTCTGATTTGAATAATTAGACAAATTATTTAAATTGATAGTGCTTCCAAAAGTAGCCTCTACATTTGGGTAAGATTGAGCGATAGGAACATAACTATCATCATTATTGTTACATGATGTAAGTAGTGCCAATGCTAAAGTCACTAATAAAATGTTTCTTACTTTCATAAATGGTAGTTTTGGTTATATTTTTTGGGGTTAACTATTTGACTTTAAATATGAAAAATAGTTTAATTAGAGTTTAAAATTATTTATTAATAATTATTTTATATGTTTTAAAAATTGAACCATCAGATATTTTTACGAAGTAAATTCCGTTATATATTTCATCTGTTTCAATAATACTTAAAGTGCTTCCTTGAAGAATTTTGCTTTCTTTTATAACTTTTCCTAACTCATCAATAAGTTCTATTTTTAAATTATTTTCAGCCATTTGAGATTGAATAGCGATAAAATCTTGTGCTGGATTTGGATAAATTACAACTTTTAAATCATTTTTTATAAAATCATTCGTACTTAAGGTTGTAACTGGTTCCGCTATAGAAGCTACTTTGCCTCCTGTTTTATTACCATAAAAAGTAGGTCCAACAACGTATGGATATGCTGAATTATGATTAGCATCTACAGTTGTAAAATAGCAATAAATGCCTGACGGATATTCTGGTGTGACACAAAAACGGCCATTATGAATATCTAAATAATCCGGACTTGCATTGGCAATAAACTCATAATCTTCACGATAAAGGCCTAAAGGATAAGTTGCACTTACAGCAGGACCATCAGTAACATTGGTACCGTCATATAAAACAGTTCTTGTCGTTATATTCCTTAAGCTAAAACCTGATTTCATTCTAGTTATTGCTCCTGTACCATTTGTATTTGTATAGCCGTATGCACCATATATAGGAAAACCATCATAAGCATATCCTAAAAGAGGGGAATGAACAGTTGGATTAATAACATATAAACCATCCGATGGATATGTATTACAAACTGTAGATAAAACAGTTAAATCTAGATTAAATGCACTTGGATTTTGATGATGATGATAGTTACCGCCAGCTGGATGCGCTTTTGAGCAATCAAATCCGCCTCTTTCGGCTACAATAGCATCTCTATTCCAAACTCCATCACCGGTTCCACCAAGAGGTCCACCAGCATTAGATCCTGTTGAAAGTTTATAAGAGACGCCATCACGATAATCAAATAATGCTACTCCATTTTTAAATATACCAATGTTTCCACCTGAAGTTGCAGTTAATGTTCCTGTATTTTGAGTAGGCGCTAATGGAAATCTAAAAATTGCACCAGCTTGAGAAGTTGCTAAAGTAGGATTGCCGTCTAAAAATGGTCCCGTAATATAAGCTGGAATTCCATTAGTAGTAACGTAGGACCAAAGTGTCGAGTATTGTACCGTTTGTACATTAGCCAATGGGGAATCGGTAATTGGGGTTGGGTTTCCGCTCACATAATGACGACCAGTAATTCCTGTAGAATTTCTAAGCCATCCCGTTATTACTGGATTGGTTTGAGCAAAAGAAGATATTCCAAGAGTTAGAATTCCAAATATGAGACATGTTTTTTTCATAAAAGTTTTGTTTAGATTTTAGGTACTTTTAGTTTAGACAATGTTTTTATTTAATTCTTGCGCAAAAAAAATATTTTATTCTTTTGGGTACGAAAATCGTTTGTCAAACAAAAAATCATTATCGGTTAATGTTTTTAAGAAGCCTTCTAAATCAGTTCTATCATTATCTGATAGATTCATTGGTTTTAATAATTGTTTAGATAATGTTTTATTAGTTATAATTCCAGAATTATAATGTTTAATTACTTCATTTATTGATTTAAACCTGCCATCATGCATATAAGGAAAAGTAAATTTGATATTTCTTAAGGTTGGTACTTTAAAAAGTAAATAATCTTTAGGATCCTGAGTGATTTTCATTCTTCCAAAATCATTTAAAGTTGTATCTATTTCTAAACCATTGTTTTCATATTTATCGCTAGAAAATAAAGGTTCTTGATGACAACTAGCACAATTAGTTTTAAATAAATTATATCCTTTTTTCTCCATCTCTGTAAATAATTCTTCTTTTCTCATTACCTTATCGTATTTTGAATTAGAAGTTTTTAGCATTACTAAAAATTGAGACAAAGCTTTCAACGTTAATTGTCCAGTAATTTGATTTGAGGCAAAGGCATTGGAAAATAATAGTTGGTATTTTTTACTTTTTTGAAGTTTAGAAACAACATTTAGTAAAGTTTCATCCATTTCGACTGGACTTGTAATAGGAGCGAGCGGTTGCATCTCTAAATGATTTACTCCTCCGTCCCACATAAAATTTTTGCTCCAAGCTAAATTTTGTAAAGTTAATGTATTTCGAGTGCCAATTTTTCCTTCTATTCCGTGACTTAAAGCATGATCTACGTGCGTAAAACCAGTCGCTTGTAAATGACAACTAGCACAAGAAATGGTACCGTCTTTAGATAAGATGGGATCGTAAAATAATTGTCTTCCTAATTGAAATCCTTCTTCGGTTAACGGATTATTTTTAAAATCATAATTAGGTTTTGACCAACCTTTTGGAATATCTAAATAAATAGGAGTAAGCTTTTTTTTTACAAAAGCCAATGAAATGATAATTACAAAACTAAAAAATATATATACTATAATTTTTTTCATTCTATGTAAAACATTTTTGTGCTCAAATGTGCTAATTCCATGGCGTTTTTACCAGGTATCATAACAGAATTGGTTTTTGAAAGTTGTATTTCATTAAAAAAAATAGCTAAATTTACTCCGATATCAAGTTGGTTTGATTTTGGAAATAAATCTATTTCTTGCATAGCATAATTGGGGTTTAGGTAGCCGCCAATATGAAACTGAAATTCATTTTTTCTTGTTTTGCAACTACTACTTTTTCCTTCAATTTTCATGTTTATAAAGCCACTTTGCCAAGCCCAATACATTCCTTTTGTAGGATCTAAATCGCCAGATAAAGCACCAGATGTATTCGCAAGACTATCAACACCAACATTAAATGTTATTTTATTTATAATTCTATTAGTTCTTTTACAAATAGGTATTTTTAGTGAGTTTCGATTTTCTATATCAACTAAATGATAGCTGTTTTCTTCAGAAAAAATGCTTTTATCTGTATATTCAATTTGAATTTTGGAAATATAAAATTTAACTAAATTTAGTTGTAGCGTATCTTTATTTTTAGATATATATTTTTTGTTTAATTCGAAAGTATTCGTGTCGAATTTTAAATTCAAATTTATAAATAAAGAATCATTTTCTTTTTGAGCTTTAGAACTTTCAAAAAAAAGCAGACAAATGACGAAACTAAATATTATTTTTTTAATCATTTCGTGGTTTTGGTTTAGAAAAGATTTTAGCCAATTCTTGAGTTAAATCATTAAAACGGTCTAATTGTTCTTTCTTACAAAGTTTTTTTATATCTTGAAAATGTTTAAAATGCATGATTTCTATTTCTTTTTGAATGTTGGCTAACTTATTTATTAAGCTATCCTTAGTTTTATTGTCAACGTCAGATTTTACTAATTCTGAGTATAATTCTTGTTTTGTATTTCGAATTTGTTCTTGTAAATTATCTATATTTCCTCTGTGCCAATGTATTAGTTCTTGGTATTCTTTTACTTGTTGTTCATCAAAACCTAATTTTTTAATAATAATTTCTTTAGGTTCTATTCTTTTATTAAAACCTTGTAATTGATTTCCATAAAAAACAAAAAACACTAAAGTTGAAATATTTAGTATTAAGAGTAAGATTACCGAGAAAGTAAGCAGTTTTATTTTGTTCATAATTAATAGAGTTGATTCGACTTACAAATAGACGAAGCTAATATTTCAGTATCATTATTAGATTTTTTAGATTCTGAAAAAATAACTTCAAAATTTAATGAAAACAAAATTGCAAAAGAAGCCGCTGCAACCCAAATCCATTTATTTGATACTACATTTTGCTCTTTTATTTTATTTTCAATTTTAGAAAACAGCAAATCATCAGGCATAACTTTCGTTATTCCATAGGTGCTATTTATAACACTATTTATCCATTTTTCTTGTTCCATAATTGTTTAGACAAATTATTTAATTATTTCTTGCGATGTTCTTCGAATTTATTTGATAATTTTTCTTTCAAACTAGTTTTTGCTCTAAAAATAAGAGATTCCACCGATGAAATGCTAAGTTGCATAATGTCTGAAATTTCAGGATTGCTTAATCCGTCTAGTTTAGAAAGCATAAAAGCTGTTTTTTGATTTTCCGTGAGTTCATTAATAACTCTAAATAAAATAGTTGATTTTTCTTTGTTCTCTAATAAAATCCCGGGATGTTCAAAATTAGATAAATTATTGATTTCTAATTCATTATTGCTTTTACGGCCAAAAACAAAAAATCGTTTTTTGCTGGCTTTATGTTTAATAAAATTTAAACTTTTATTGATGGTGATTCTATAAATCCATGTTTTTAGAGAAGATTTTTTATTGAATTGATCTAAAGATTCGTGTACTTGAACAAAAACATCTTGTGTAACTTCTTCGGCATCTTCGGTATTTTGCAAATAATTTAGTGCAACATTATAAACCAATACTTTGTATTCATTGTATAAGTTCTTAAAATCTACCGAGTTTTGCTTCATATATTTATTGAAGATAAAATAATTAAGACATTATAAAGTTAAAAAGGTTTAATTAAAAAAATGTATTTTTTTCAAAAAGTATTTATTATATATTTGACACTTCAAATTAAAGAACAAAACCAACAATAAAATGAAATTATTAGAAGGAAAAGTAGCCATTATAACTGGTGCAAGCCGTGGAATAGGAAGTGGAATTGCTAAAGTATTTGCACAACATGGTGCAAATGTAGCTTTTACATATAGTTCGTCTGTAGAATCTGCGATGGCTTTAGAAACAGAATTAAATGCTTTGGGGATAAAAGCAAAAGGATATCAGTCTAATGCTGCCGATTTTAATGAAGCACAAACCTTTGTAGATGCTGTAATTACTGAATTTGGTACTGTAGATATTTTAATAAACAACGCAGGAATTACTAAAGATAATTTATTGATGCGTATGTCTGAAGAAGATTTTGACAAAGTGATTGATGTCAATTTGAAATCAGTTTTTAATATGACTAAAGCCATTCAAAAAACATTTTTGAAACAACGTTCAGGTTCTATTATAAATATGAGTAGTGTTGTAGGTGTAAAGGGGAACGCTGGTCAGACTAATTATGCAGCATCAAAGGCAGGAGTTATTGGATTTACAAAATCAGTAGCTTTAGAATTAGGTTCTCGTAATATTAGATGTAACGCTATTGCTCCAGGATTTATTGAAACTGAAATGACAGCAAAGCTAAATGAAGATGTGGTGCAAGGTTGGAGAGAAAGTATTCCGTTGCGTCGTGGCGGAACTCCCGAAGATGTTGCTAATGCTTGTGTTTTCTTGGCTTGTGATATGAGCGCATACGTAACTGGGCAAGTACTAAACGTAGATGGGGGAATGTTAACTTAATAAATTTAAAGATTTAATGATTGAAAAATTTAAAAATTAGGTTTGTATTCAATTTTTCAATTTTTCAATTTTTCAATTCAAAATAAAATGAATACAAACACAATTCTACTCATATTACTTTCTTTAGTACTTGCTGGAGGATTGTCGTTTTATCAATATTTTTATAAAAATAAAAATTACAACAAAGTCAATATTTTATTGGCTTTGTTGCGTTTTATCTCTGTTTTTTCGATTCTTTTATTGATGATTAATCCAATCATATCAAGAAAAACTTACGAAACCAGCAAAACTCCTTTGCCAATTGTTGTAGATAATTCTCAATCTATTTCAGAATTAAAACAAGAAAATATATCGAAAGAATTATCTCAAAAATTATCTGAAAACAGTCAATTAAAAGACAAATATGATGTTCAGTTATTTAGTTTTGATGACGATTTTTATACTGATAAACCAATAGATTATAAAGGAAAACAATCTAATATTCATAAAGTTGCTCAAAATTTGAAGCAATTATATCGCAATCAAAATTTTCCAATTGTATTACTGTCAGACGGAAATCAAACTATCGGAAACGATTATGTATATTCATTTCCGCAGAATAATCAAGTTTATCCATTGATTTTAGGAGATACAACTAGTTTTTTAGATGTAAAAATTAATCAGTTGAATGTAAATAAATATGCATTCTTAAAAAATAAATTTCCCGTTGAAGTTTTTTTACAATACAACGGAAACAAAACCATCAATACCACTTTTAGTATTCAACAAGGAAATAATACGATTCACAAACAAACGGTTTCGTTCTCTGCCAATAAAAAAGCACAAGAAATTTCCGTTTTATTAAATGCTGATAAAGTAGGAGTTCACACTTATAAGGCAATTATTTCGACTTCAGAAACAGAAAAAAACAAGTACAATAATGTTAAGAATTTTGCTGTCGAAGTAATAGACCAACGATCGGAAATAGCGCTTATTTCAGCAATAAATCACCCTGATTTAGGTGCTATAAAAAGAGCGATAGAATCTAATGTACAACGTAAAGTAACTTTTCTTAAACCACAACAAATTAAATCATTACAAGATTATAATGTTTTGATTTTGTATCAGCCTAATGGAGAATTCAAGTCTATTTTAGAACAAAATAAAAACCTACAAATAAACACTTTTGTAATTACTGGTTTAAGTACCGATTATGATATTCTGAATCAATATCAAGACCAATTGAATTTTAGAATGTCGGGACAGAAAGAAGATTTTACAGCCGAGTTTAATCCACAATTTAATTCATTTGCTTTAGATAATATTGGTTTCGAACAATTCCCGCCTTTGGAAAATTCCTTTGGAAATATCGATATTACAGGAAATGTAAATACTTTATTGCAATCACAAATTAGAAATATTAAGACTGAAAATCCATTATTGGCTTTTGCTGAAAATGGAATGAAACGAAATGCGTATCTTTTTGGAGAAAATATTTGGAAATGGCGTGTAGAAAGTCATGTAAAAACAAAATCATTCGAGCAATTTGATGTTTTTATGGATAAAATTATTCAGTTTTTAGCTTCTAATGCTTCAAAAAAGGCATTGATTGTTACGCACGAAAGTTTTTATAATTCGGGAGAAAATATCGAGATTTCTGCTCAATATTTTAATAAAAATTATGAGTTTGAAGAAAATGCCCAACTGACCATTCAATTAAAAAATAAGAAAACTAATGCCACTAAAATATTTGATTTCTTAAAAGGAAATGGAGAATACAAAGTAAATTTAGAAGGTTTAGATCCTGGAAATTATAGTTTTTTGGTTAAAGAGAATAACTCGAAAGCTACTTATTCAAGTAATTTTGAAGTTTTAGATTTTGAAATTGAAAAACAATCTGTAAACCCGGATGTTTCTCGTTTATCTCAATTTGCAACAAATACGAACGGAAAAATATTTTATCCAAGCCAAGTTGATCAATTAATTAATGAACTGCTTAAAAAAGAAAGTTTCCCAGCTATTCAGAAAGAAATAGTCAAAAAATCTCCTCTGATTGATTTAATAGGATTGCTTATTCTTTTAGCAATTACTCTAACTACAGA
This sequence comes from Flavobacterium sp., assembly GCF_039932285.1. Classification (GTDB taxonomy): domain Bacteria; phylum Bacteroidota; class Bacteroidia; order Flavobacteriales; family Flavobacteriaceae; genus Flavobacterium. Next base: position 12,212 of record NZ_JBDTQE010000025.1, on the reverse strand, counting down.
ATGGTTTGTTAGAAAATATAATGGGATGTTGTAATGTATTATAATTGGGTTTAAGATAATATTATATTTACAAGAATTTAGATTTTAATTCTGCTGTAGGAATCATACAAGATTCTTTTTTGCCATACCATTTGTATCTATTTTTAGCAATATAATCATAAATAAAATCACGTATTCTAGAAGGAATAAATCTAAAAATAGTAGTATAAGTAAAAATTCCACCTAGTCTTTTAGCAATTTCTAATGCAGCTGTCGACTTATAATAATAAGCCCTACCAGGTATATATAAAATAACACTATCTATATGTCTTTGGGAAATGCCAATATGTTTTATAATTCTTTGCCCCAATTCAGATTGAATAGCAACGAATCTAAATATATCTTTCTTGTCATATTTTATTACATATTGAACCGATGAATTGCATAAATTGCAAACCCCATCAAAAAGAATTATTTTTTTATCATTTGGTATTCCTTCCATAAATTATTTTATTTTGATTGTACAAATTCTAATGATTCTAAACTTACTTTTGAAGTAAAAACACCATAGTTTACAACAGCCTTATTTTTTTCAATTTTGTCAATTGTTCCTATCGATTTTCCGTCAAGCATTCTAACTCTGTCTCCAATTTTCAAAACTACGGTTACTTTTTCAGGAGCTAAACTTGCCTTGAGTTTCTTTTCTTTTTTCTCTTTGCGAATTTCTTCAACCTGAACTATTACTTCTTCGATAATTACTTTTTTCTTTTCGGCAATGGCTTTTACCTCGCTTTTAGTAGCTTTTATTCGTTTTGAATTTTCAATTTCAACCACTTTTAGAAACTCTCCGAGCAATTCTTTTTTGTTTTTATTATTAAAATATTTTTCTGAAATAGCTTCAATTTTTTGTCCTAAATAAATGGTTTTCTGATTACTATCGTATAATTCCTGATAATTTTCTAGTTTTTGCTTGACTTTAGCATTTATAGTTTCCATTTTTTTGCTTTCCTCACGAGCTTTGGTTTCTTCTTCTTTTAAATTAATCGAAGTTTTTTCCATTTTAGAACGTTCTTTTTGCAAATTGGCTATGGTTTTATCAAAACGAACTTTACCTGTTTCTATTTTCTTTTTGGCACGATTAATCAACCCAAACGGAATTCCGTTTTTTTGAGCTACTTCAAATGTAAAAGAACTTCCCGCTTGTCCTAAAGCCAATTTATACATTGGTTCTAGAGATTTTTCGTCAAAAAGCATGTTGGCATTGGTCGCAAATGGTAGTTCATCGGCTAGAATTTTAAGATTGGTGTAATGTGTTGTAATGATTCCAAAAGCTTCACGATGGTAAAATTCTTCTAAGAAAATTTCGGCTAAAGCGCCCCCCAAATCAGGATCGGATCCTGTACCAAATTCGTCGATAAGAAATAATGTTTTTGCATTACATTTTTTCAGAAAGTAGTTCATGTTTTTTAATCGGTAACTGTATGTACTTAAATGATTTTCAATCGATTGGTTATCTCCAATATCTGTCAAAATCCTATCAAACAAACAAGTTTCGCTTCGTTCATGAACAGGAATTAACATCCCAGATTGCAACATTAATTGTAGTAAACCAACCGTTTTTAATGAAATCGTTTTTCCTCCAGCATTAGGTCCAGAGATTACAATAATTCTATTTTCAGAATCAAATTCGATGGTTTGTGGATGCGTGATTTCGTTTTTTGCTTTGTTGGTCAAATACAAAATAGGGTGGAAGGCATCACGAAAATAAATTCGTCTTTCTTTAGTAATTTTTGGTAAAATTCCATTTATTCTATTCGCATATTTTGCTTTGGCAGCAATGACAACAATATCACTTAAAAAATCTTGATACTGAATTAATAAAGGCAAAAATGGACGAATTATATTGGTTAATTGTTTTAAAATTCGAGTAATTTCTTCTTTTTCTTCATATTCTAAATTACCTAATTCTCGAGAATATCTTAACGTAGCTTCGGGTTCTATAAATGCCAAACTTCCTGTTTTAGAGCTTCCTAAAATCGTCCCTTTTACTTTGCGACGATACATGGCTAAAACTGCTAAAACCCTACGATTATTAACAAAACTTTCTTTGATATCATCTAAGTAACCCAAACCATTATATTGTGTTAGCGCCATGCCAAAACTTTGGTTTACTTTGCCACGAACAACATTCATATCACGACGAATATTTAGCAAATCTGGTGAAGCATTGTCTTTTATTTCGCCATATTTATCGACCACATCGTCTATGCAACTGATGATGGTTTTTGTGAGTTCAATTTGACTTGATTTTTTATATAAATTGGGATAATAATCTTCAAATTTTCTGAAATATTGAAGTAAAACATTCGTGTTTTCGGATAACGTAGCAATTTTGCGGAAACTTCCTACTTCTAGAAAACTATCTTCTATTCCTAGAAATTTTATTTCATAAGTAATCGCATCAAAACCATGATTGGGAATGGCATTGTTATTTTGAAAAGAAGCAATATATTCTGAAGTTTGGTACAAAGCGGTCATTAAAGATTCTTCATCTTTAAAAGGGGTAATTTCTAAAGCTTTTTCTTTTCCAATGTCTGTATTGCAAATATTAGAAATCGTTTCTAAAACGGTTGAAAATTGTAAATCTTGAAGTGTTTTTTCGGTAATTGAAATCATTTTTATAAGCGGCAAAAGTTTCTAAGTTGCAAAGTCCCAAAGTTACAAAGTTTAGTAGTAGTAATATATCAAAGTGTTTATATTTGTAAAAAAAATAACAAATGTTAACTGTAATTAAATCTAATTCTTGGGCTGATTTTTTTGAAACAGAAAAGAGGAAACCTTATTTTAATGATTTGATGAATACTGTTGCAGAAGAATATGAAAGCCATACTTGTTTTCCGCCAAAGGATTTAATTTTTAATGCTTTCAATGCTTGTGATTTTAAGAATTTGAAAGTGGTTATCATTGGTCAAGATCCTTATCATGGCGATGGAGAAGCTAATGGTTTGTGTTTTTCGGTCAATGATGGTGTGAAAATTCCGCCTTCTCTAAAAAATATTTTTAATGAAATAAATACCGAATATGATCGAATTTTTTCGCCAACTTCGGGTAATTTAGAATCCTGGGCAAAGCAAGGAATTTTACTTTTAAATGCTTCTTTGACTGTTCGTAAAGATTTAGCGAACAGTCACAAACACTTGAAATGGAATGTTTTTACAGATGCAGTAATCGATTACATTTCTAATCACTCTGAGGATATTGTTTTCTTACTTTGGGGAAGTTTTGCACACAAAAAAGGAAGTAAAATAAATAGAGAAAAACATTTGGTTTTAGAGTCTGGACATCCATCGCCACTAAGTGCAAACCGTGGTTTTTGGTTTGGAAATAATCATTTTAAAGAAACCAATGACTATTTGAAATCGAAAGGTTTTAGTGAAATTGAATGGTAATTTTTTAGGAGTTTTAATAGAATTTTATACTATGAATTGTAGCCCCGATCGTAGCGAAAATCCTTTTTCTCGTCAGTTCGAGTTCCTCGCTTTTTGCGAGGAGTATTGAGAACAAGGGAAAAAGATTGAAGCGAAGAGCGGGAATAATGTTGAAAAAGAAACAATAGTTGTGCTTCTAATCATTTAAGGTTAACTGTCCTAAAATTTCTTCGCTCATGAATTTTCCGCCGGGATAATTAGCTGTATAATCTAAATTAAGCCATATTTGTCCGCGCTCATCAATGTGATAATGAATTTGTTTGCCTTTGCTTTCCTCAACAAAAAGCACTTTTTTGATTAAAAACATTACATTTTGTAAATCACGATTGTTACCAATTAGCATTTCGGGATAAATATGTGCATTTGTTTCGATAAGTCTTGGGATTCCGCCCACAGCTTTTACGCCTGCTGCCATAAGAATGGCGTGGTCATCGCAATCGCCAGAAAAGTGTTGCAAAGATTCTGATGCATAAGCGATATAATTGTTTCCTTGTGGATCGTTTACATAATTCCAACGGGTTTTTATTTCTTTAAATACCGCAAAACATTGAATAGTTGTCCTGTAATTACTATATCCTTTTATTTTTATATCGTCTCTAAAATATTTTGTAGTCGCAGATAATGCAAAATTTCGAACTTTAGGGTTTTGAAAATCGATGGCTCTAAGTACTTTATTTTTATTTGGGAAAGGCAATAATTTACTTACGATAATATCCTGTGGATAAGGATTTTCTTCCATGGTGTACATCATAGATCGATAATCGTCATAAACCCTATAAAAGCCATATTCTCCGAAGATTGCTCCGTAAAAAAGAAAGATTAAATATAGAAAGATACAAATGACAATTATCGTTTTTAAAGCTCTTAAAATAAGTTGAAAACAAACAAGGATTACTATAAATAATACAATTCTATCAATAGGGAGTTGCCAATTTGGACTGGCTAAATTTTGATTTACAATAATAAATACGGGAATAGTTAGTAAGATATTTAATAAAAAAATGACAATATTATCCCAAGGCTTTGGTAAAGAAAGCTTCTCTTTGCATTTTTTGATAAATTCTTTTGTGAATTGTAACATTCTTTACTGTAAAACGATAAAAATAAGCAATTATCTGACTATCGTTTCAAAAGTAACCTTTTTATCAATAATAGATAGCTCAAATAGCTGATTTTGAACTTTGTTTAACATTTTTTCTGATAATTGATTTTGAGACCATTCAGTTAATGATAACCATTCATTAATATCTTCTATTTTTAGATTGTATCTTGATGCTAAAGTTTTATTGATATTTGGAATTTCTTTAAATTCGGTAGTGGTTGCATTAATGATTTCGAGAATTTTATAAATTATTTTTGGATGCTTTTCAAGAATTTCTTCACGAACAGCAATAACAAAGCAAGGCCAAGGCGTAGGGCAGTCGGCTATTTTTCTGAAAATGCCTTTGTCTACTAATGGTTTAGTCATGAATCGTTCCCACATAAAATAATCGGATGTTCCGTTGGTTAGCGATTCAACAGCGCCATCGATAGTATTTATGATTTCAAATTTAAAATTATCTGTTTTCCAACCTTGATTATTTGCATTTACATAAGCCATGAGTTGTGATCCTGATCCTAAACGCGAAATGGCAACTTTTGTATTTTCTAAATCGGAAAGATTTTGATATTTTGAATTAGCAGCGACGTGAATTCCCCAAATAAGCGGACTTTGTACGTAAACCTGTACTATTTTACTTTGGTTTCCAGCTATAATATCCTTTACAATTCCTTCAGTGAGAATTACGGCAATGTCGGCTTCTTTATCACGAAGCATTTGGCACATTTTACCTGTTCCTTCAGGAATATTGGTCCATTGTAAATCTATATTTTCCGCTTCGAATTCGCCATTTTCGAGGCATAATTGCCATGGCAAATTGAAATGTTCTGGAACGCCTACTATTTTTATTGTTCTCATTTTTATAAAAATTATTTCAAATCAGCAAATTTTTTATTACGACCCGCCAACTTTATGACGGTTGCATAAATTTATTGTAAAAGATTACAATACAAGAAAAAGTCGCTTTTACCAGCAGTATTTTTTATTTATACCCATTGCTAAATCCAAGTTCAATTCTTAAATTATCAATCTTTTTTCTAGCTTCATCATTAATCGAACTTCCGTATACTTTACCAACCGTTCTTGCTGTTGAATGTAATTGAGCACAACTTAAACAAATTTGAGTTTGTCCAATTACTTTGCTCTCTTTGTAATATATAAACCCGAGTCTTGGTTCATAACAACCTATAATTTGTGGATGCTCATATGTTTTTCTATTACCTAGAATTGAATTAAGATTTGAAAATTGTTCATTGTTCAGTTTCTGTTTTTTCTTTATTGTGCTTATGAATTCGCCTTTATTATTTATAGGATAGTAGAAGTCTTCATTTTCAAAGCCAATATAATCGATTCCAATTACAGAATCACATTCAAACCCTTTTTGGTGTGACAAATCATTGTTTATTTCCAATTTGACTTTTGAATTTCTTAACCAATTAATTTTTTCAGAAGGGGTTGGAGGCTGTAATTTTTGATTCTTATTGACAACTTCAGTATTCTTTATTTTATTACAGGAAATAATCAGTAATAAAAGTATTATTTGTTGTGTTTTTTTCATTTCGTGATTTCAATATTGCTTGCAACTCTTAAATTAGTCTCTAAATTAAACATTTATATCTTTAAAATTATTTACTCTCGCATAACGAATCATGTTTGTAAATGCTTCTGTATCCAGTTTAGGAATTTCTAGAATAGAGTTTAATAATGTTGTATCATATTCGTTGGCATCAGTAGTAAAATAAGGTTTTAAATGTTTTCCAATACTTTCGTAATATAATTTTTCGATAGTAGTTTTGTAATTAAAATCGAGCGTGTTTTGAATTAAACTAAAATTAGTATAGCCCACTTCTTGCATAATGAGTTGTAGTCCTTTTACGATATTAAAACTTTCATTGTGAACAATATTAAGTTGCTGAATGTCTTCTCTTTGAAAAGAATTTACAATTACTTTTGCTACATAATCTACAGGAATAATATTTAATCCTGTTGCTTCGTTTATTTGAAACCTTACATTTTCTTGTTCATTTTTTCGTTGTGCGGTAAAGTGGAAAAATTTTGCCAAAAGGTAAAAAACCATATATTTTGGAATGAAATAATTGTTTTCTTTTCCTAACATTTTTCCTCCAATAACGCTTGGACGAAGAATTTGATATGGTAATCCTGCCATCTCGCATTGCTTTTTCACAAAATTTTCCGAATGAAATTTAGCATTTTCGTATGCATTTCTGTGTTCTGGAACAAAAGGTAAATTATGAAAATCATTGCCTATCAATCCGTTTCTAATTCCAGATGAGAATGCAGTACTGATATAAATAAATTTCTTGATAAACGGAGAAAAGACCTTGAAAATGTCTTTTGTAATTTGGGCATTCTCGTTAAATATCTTTTCTTTTTGATCTTCATCAGTCGATAAATTTACGTATCCTGCAGAATGAATAAAGTAGGCGCCACGAATTTTTTCGGCATTATTATCTTGAATTTCAGACAAATCAGTATCTATAATTTCTAAATAAGAATGTAATTTTTCTAATCCTTTTTCGATAAGAATTTTAGGCGTATAGCTACTAGATAAAAGTTCATTTATTCTGTCTTTGGCTGAGTTTTTTCCTTTGTTTCTGGTAATTAGGAATAGTTTTCCGTCGATAGAATTGGTTATAAAAAGCTCTAAAATTTCATACATAATATGAGATCCTAAAACGCCCGTTGCTCCTGTTAGAATTATTTTCATTGTGAGTTTGTTCTGAAAGACAAATGTAGGTTAAATAGCGGGATTTTTCATTTGCCACCATCTCCAGAGAACATTGTCTTTGTCTAAATAATCTTCTATAAAATTCATTCCAACTTTTTGTAAAACATGATTAGATGCACCATTTTGAGTATGTGTATAAGCATTCATAACTTCAATTTTCATCTTATTAAAGCCATAATCTAGCCAAGCAACAGATGCTTCTGTGGCATATCCTTTATTCCAGAATTTTTCGCTTAGACGATAACCGTAATCGTAGAAATTAGTATTCCCGTTTTCTATATGATCTGTTACAAATTTTATCCCTGTCCAACCAATTAGTTCTCCAGTTTCTTTTAGAATTGTTGAAAAACGACCAATACCATTATCTGAATATTGTTGACGAACCATATTGATATAATCATGTACTTCTTCAATTTTCATTATAGGTTTTTGCCATAAATATTTATGAACTTCTGGATTTTTGTCCATATCAAACAATGCTTCGGCATCTGATAATTCAAACGGTCGAAGAATAAGTCGGTCGGTTTCTAGGATTAGGTTCATTGTTTACGGTTTTTAGCCCCGATAGTAGTGAAAATCCTTTTCCTTTTTTCTTTAAAAAGGAAAAGATTGTAACAGATAGCGGAGAATAGCTCCTAAAAAAATTATTTACTTAATTTCTCTAAAGTATACGCAATTAACTCATCAACAGCTTTGTAAGGATCTTCGCTAAAAGTTCCACTCGCCCGATTGGCAATGATAGCATTTAGCGACAAACAATTATGACCTAAAAGTTTACCAAGCCCATATATTGCACCAGTTTCCATTTCTAGATTGGTAATTCTGTTGTCTTCGAAATTGAAGTTATCCATTTTAGAATTCAAACTTTCATCTTGAATAGCTAGACGTAAAACGCGACCTTGTGGGCCATAAAAACCTCCAGCGGTTGCTGTAATTCCTTTATGTATTTTCTCGCTTTCTATTAGCTTTTCTAATGTTGAAGAACAAGAAATGATATATGGTTTTCCTTTGCGTAAATCCCAATTGGTATGTTTTATAAAGGCGTCTTCCATTTCAGGTATTGAAACTTCGTCGATTAAATAGGAGCGAAGCATGTTGTCTAATCCCAACCCGAATTTTGCCATTACAAAACTATCACAAGGAATATCGGCTTGCAAAGAGCCTGAAGTTCCTATTCTAATAATATTTAAAGAAGTAAGATTTTCTTTTGGTTTGCGAGTTTCTAAATCGATATTAACTAATGCGTCTAATTCGTTCATTACAATATCTATATTGTCTGGACCAATCCCTGTAGACATTACTGTAATTCGTTTGCCTTTTATTGTTCCTGTCTGAGTTTTGAATTCTCTTTTTTGAGTAGAAAACTCGATGGTGTCAAAAAATTGTGTAATTTTTTCTACTCGATTTTGATCGCCTACAAAGATGATATCGTGTGCAATGTTTTCAGGAAGCAAATTTAAGTGATACACACTTCCGTCAGGGTTTAGTATTAATTCTGATGATTTTATCATTTTTTTTGTTTTAACCACAAAGTGCACAAAGTTTTCACAATGTTCACAAAGCTTTTATTGTTATTTTTTTAATTCCTTTTATTTCGATTAATTTTTTAATTGCCACCTTTGAAATAATTCTAAATCCTAATTCTATAAAAATAAATCTAATCCCAAAAATTGTAAAAAGGAGACGAAATATTATTTCAAATTTATTTTGTACGATTGCCAGAACTATTCCAGAAAGACTAAACAAACTTATTGCTACAAAAATAGTTTTTAAAATTTTGCCAGTCCGAATTTCCAGTATTCCATTTTTATTTTCTAATTTTCCGTTTAAAACGCAAAATTCTCCTAACAACTTTTTAGAAAGTTTTATTTCAAATTCATTATCTTTAATTTTACCAATAAATGTTTGACTATTCCAGTTTGATACAAATTGTTCTTTTGATAAAGTTCTATTTTTTAATTCTAAAATAGTAGAAATACTATCATTATTTAATTCAATTGAATAATTACTTTCAGGAAATATTTTCATTTATTTTTTTAATATCATACAACTAAATTTTTATCCGCCAACGCGCTTTACTTTAAATCCTTTTATTTTTAGTATTTCCATTATTTTATCACGGTAATCTCCTTGAATTATTATTGAATCGTCCTTGAAAGTTCCGCCAACACTTAGTTTGGTTTTTATTTCTTTGGCTAAAATTTTAAAGTCTTCGTCACTTCCTTCGTAACCTTCAATAATAGTGGTGGCCTTTCCTTTTCGTTTTTCATATTTGCAAATCATAGGTTCTTTTTGAACGTATAATTCGTGCTCAACTTCCGGAATTTCTTCTTCTGGAGCAGGTTCGTGATTAGGGAAAAGGTTTTTTAATTGGTCTTGTAAGTCCATATTGTTATTAATTTGAACGCGGATTAAACGGATTCTATTTCAATCAAAAAAGACATCAAGCGAACTTAATGTCTTTCTTAATGGTATAAAATTATAAATTATTTTTTGATTAACCCCAAATCTACTAATCTTTCGTATAAGAATTCTCCTGCCGAAATATCATCATATTTCTTTGGATTTTCCTCATCAATACAATTTTCTAAAACATCTAAACGCATGTCGCTAACTGGATGCATAAAAAACGGAATAGAATAACGTGAAGTTCCCCACAATTCTCTCGGCGGATTTACCACTTGGTGAATAGTCGATTTCAGTCTGTTATTGGTGTGACGAGATAACATATCTCCAACATTTATTACTAATTCATCAGGTTCAGCCATGGCATCAATCCATTCGCCGTCATGATTTTGAACTTGCAATCCTTTTCCTTGAGCACCCATTAATAAAGTAATCAAGTTAATATCTCCATGAGCTGCAGCACGAATCGCATTTTCAGGCTCTTGAGTGATTGGTGGATAATGAATAGGTCTCAAAATTGAGTTTCCTTCATAACCATATTGGTCAAAATAAAACTCATCTAAACCTAAATGCAAAGCCAAAGCTCTTAGCGCGTAAATACCAGTCTTTTCAAGCATTTGATACGCTTGTTTTCCGGCTACATTAAATCTTGGTAATTCTTTAACTTCAACATTATCTGGATATTCAGCAGCATATTTTGAATCTTTGTCAACATACTGACCAAAATGCCAAAACTCTTTCAAATCTCCTTCTTTTTTACCTTTTGCGTGCTCTTTCCCGAAAGAAACATAACCACGCTGACCTCCAATTCCTGGAATCTCATAACTATATTTTGTTTCAAGTGGTAATGAGAAGAAATTTCTAATTTCTCCATACAATTCACCAACCAATTCGTCATCTAAAAAATGACCTTTTAACGCTACGAAGCCAATCTCTTCGAAAGCTTTTCCGATTTCATTTACAAATTTTTGTTTACGTTCCGGGTTACCCGAAAGGAAATCACGCAAGTCAACACTAGGAATGTTTTGCATCTCTGATATAATATGTTAATAACTTACAAATGGATAATACCATCATGTAACAAATGTATAAATATTTTTTTTATTTGAAGCTATTTCCTGCTATCCGTTACAATCTTTTTTTCGGAAAAAACCTCAAAAAAGGATTTTCACTACTATCAGGGCTAAGCATATCAGTAAACATTAATATTTTTTTAAAAATCCGTTTCATCTGCGTACCATTTTTTTATACTTTTACGCCACATTAAAAAAACGCTACTAAAAATGAATTTCGACAGAAAAAACATAGCCAACGAAACCTTACTCGATTTATACAAACGAATCTTAAAACCAAGACTAATTGAAGAAAAAATGTTGATTCTTATCCGCCAAGGGAAAGTGTCAAAATGGTTTTCAGGAATTGGTCAAGAGGCTATTTCTGTAGGAATCACAGCGGTTTTAGACAAAGATGAATACATCTTACCAATGCACCGTAATTTAGGAGTTTTTACAGGAAGAGATATTCCGTTGCATCGCCTTTTTTCGCAATGGCAAGGAAAAGCCAATGGGTTTACAAAAGGGCGTGATCGTTCGTTTCACTTTGGTACACAAGAATTCAGTATTATAGGAATGATTTCGCATTTGGGTCCACAATTGGGTGTAGCCGACGGAATCGCTTTAGCCAATAAATTAAAAAAGAACGGTAAAGTAACGGCAGTTTTTACTGGTGAAGGCGCTACTTCCGAAGGAGATTTTCATGAAGCGTTAAATATTGCTTCGGTTTGGGATTTACCTGTTTTATTCGTTATCGAAAATAATGGGTATGGATTATCTACACCAACAAACGAGCAATATCGTTGTGAGAATTTAGCAGATAAAGGTGTTGGTTTTGGTATGGAATCTCATATTGTCGATGGAAATAATATTCTGGATGTTTATAATTTAATATCCGAATTAAAAGCATCAATGAAAGAAAATCCACGTCCAGTTTTGTTAGAATTCAAGACTTTCAGAATGCGCGGACATGAAGAGGCGAGTGGTACAAAATATGTTCCGCAAGAACTCATGGATATGTGGGCTATAAAAGATCCAGTGGAAAATTTTAGAAGTTATCTTAAAGCAACTGCAGTTTTATCTGACGAAGATGATGAAGCTTTTAGAGCCGAATTAAAGAAAGAAATTGATACCGATTGGGCATTAGTTCAAAAAGAACCAGAAATTATAGCTAGTTTAAGTGAAGAATTAAATGATGTTTACAAACCATATCAATTTGAAGAAGTTAACCATTCAGAAGAAGTAGAAAACATTAGAATGATTGATGCGATTTCTAATAGTTTGCGTCAATCGATGGAGCGTCATGATAACCTAGTTATTATGGGGCAAGACATTGCCGAATATGGTGGTGCATTCAAAATTACTGATGGTTTTGTAGCACAATTCGGAAAAGAAAGAGTTAGAAATACACCTATTTGCGAAAGTGCAATAGTTTCTGC
>NZ_JBDTQE010000024.1:0-35696 GCF_039932285.1 Flavobacterium sp. | reverse complement strand
AGGTGATCCTCCAGTTTCATAATAAATATAAATTATAGAATCGACGGTAATTATGTCGCCTGCATTTAGCATTGGTAAGCCTTGATTAGGACCAGAATAATAATTTCCAGGATTTATAAGTACTGGTAAAGTATAGCTTACGCAAACATACTGATTAGGGATTGCATCTAGTACTGGTTTTGGGGTAACTATTAAATTAAAACTTGTAGTGTTGAAACATATAGGATCTGTTGTATTTTGTATTCTAACAAATATTGTCGTATTTCCGGAAGATAAAGGAACAGAAGTAATAGGATTTGTTCCTGCATTTGCATCTAATGCATTTGCATAGTAAGAAACACCATATATAGTAGATGATTGCGCTCCTAAGACTCCATTTGTTTGTGAAGCCAAATTAAAATCGGCCACACCAGAACCTAATGTACTTTCGCACAAGGTCATATTTCCAGGATTGTTTGCTACAGGAGGAGGCGTAAGTGCTAATTGAAATGTTTTTGTAGAAACACAACCAGTTGCAGTATCTAAAATACGTATCCAAATGGTTTTGGGTAAGTTTCCACTAAGAACATTGTAATTATTTGGTAATGGATTACTATTTGATGTTGCGTCTGGTAAACTTGCATGATAGCTTATTTGAGTGCCAGCTACATTTACAATAGGTGTATTATAAGATAAATCGAAAGTATAATCTGGTTGTCCAGAATCACATTTGTATAAATCTAAAGGGTTTGGGGTTGTTATTGTATTATAATATTCAATATTTATAAAATCAGTTGTTACTACACAGTTGCTAGAAATTATGGTATAGGTGAGTCCATAAATTCCAGCTTGGTTTATTGTAAGGTTTGGCGTGTTTCCACCTATTGGATTTCCGTTAAATGTCCAAGCGAAAGAATAAACTAAAGGATCCAATCCTGATGTAATAGTGTGTGTGCTATTATTACAAATAGCTGTGTTGTTTGCTACAGTCAAATCTTGACCCAGAACATCTTGGCCTACATTAAAACTATTAGCCCCTAAAAATATAGCAGAGTCAGCTTGATTGTCTTGTCTATCGGCAATTACAAGTTTAATGTGATAGGTTATATTTGGAACTAATGTTGATGATGAAGCATTCATAACAACCGTTTGGCCATTAAAATTTGTTGCAGATCCAGCTGCTGCCGAACCGCCGTTGAAAGTGCCAAAATAACCAGAATTAACAGAAGGACAAGAAGAATTATATAAAAAATCACGAATTGTTACTACTGATATAGGTGTTGTGGTGCTTGGTACAACCGCAAGATTAGTAGTGCTTCCATTTGAAGTATTGGTTAGTAAAAAAGCAAAAGCATCAGAAAACTGACATTGAAAATTACCATACTCTTCTGATGCAAATAGAAATTGAAAATTAAAGTTAGAAGAAAAAGGGACAAAATCAAACTCTAAAACAGTTGCATTTGTCGAGTTCATTGTAATTCCAGCAGCTAAAAGTGTAGCTTCAAGATCAGTGTCGCCAGTCCAAGCAGCATTTCCATCATCTAGTTGCGTTGTATTTGGGCCAGGAGAGTTTAAAACATTTCCAGTAGTTAAAACCACACCACTAGTTAGTGGGAAATTTAGATTTGTATTCTGAAAATAGCCAATTCCGTTTGTAGAGCCAAATCCATTTGTATTTCCTGTTCTCCACGTAATATTAGAAATAGATACACAAGGTTTGTTTACTAAAATGTCAGTGACTAATTGGGGAACTGTATAAGTACCCGTATCTACAGTAATAGCTTGCGAAAAAGATACAATCGAAAAAATAAAAGTGATAAAGAGTAAAATTTTTTTCATATAATGAATGGATTTATGGGGCAAAAATATATAAAAAAATCGATTAAAAGTGTTTTTTATCGACAAAACGCACTATGTTAATGATTTGATAATCAATTTAATTAGAAAAAGACGATGAATGGTTTTATTTTAATTTTTAATAAAAAATTAAAATATTAATTTAATTAAAATGTTAAATTTTAATATAAATATACAATTATTTTCGTAAAAATTAATATCATTAATATAAAAAAGTATACTAAAGTCAGTAGGCTAGTTTTGACATCTAAAATAGTTTTTACTAGAAACCACTTTGACTTTCTACTATCGCTCGAGTCATAGATTTTATAATCATTTCTAATTTGTAAATTTTGAGTAAAATTTGACTAATTTTAATTACAATCTAGCATAGTCGACTTTGTTAAACCACTCAAAGCGGTATACTTATGCTATTTAAACATAAACTAAATTATTTTGTTTTTTTAGGTGCTGTAATTTGCCAAAATAATAATTTTATAGTTTGTAAAATCCTTTCCTTTATTAAGGAAATTGAGATTTTATGCTTTTGACTATTTAGAATTAAATAGTATCTTTGAACTTTTAAAAAAATAAAAATAAAATGTCACTACAAGAAATTCTAATTCCAAGTATCAAAACCGCAATTCAGGAACTTTTCGATGTTACAATCGAAAAAATTGAATTTCAATCAACAAGGAAAGAATTTGATGGTGATATTACTATGGTAATTTTTCCATTATTAAAAGTGATAAAAGGAACCCCAGTCGATTTAGGAAATAAAATTGGAAATTATCTAGTAGAAAATGTATCCGAAGTGGAAGCTTTCAATGTCGTTTCAGGATTCTTGAATATTGTAATTGGGAACGATTATTACATCAATTTCTTTAATAAAATAAAAACCAACGAACAATTTGGTTTTGTATCTCCAAGCGAAAACGAGAAAGCAATTATGGTAGAGTATTCTTCGCCAAACACTAATAAACCATTGCATTTAGGTCATGTTCGTAACAATTTGTTAGGATATTCTGTTGCCGAAATTATTAAAGCCTCGGGAAAAAAAGTATATAAAACACAAATTATCAACGATAGAGGAATACATATTTGCAAATCGATGTTGGCTTGGCAGAAGTTTGGAAATGGAGAAACTCCTGAAACTTCTGGTCTAAAAGGAGATAAATTGGTTGGTAAATATTATGTTGCCTTTGATAAAACTTACAAAACAGAAATTAATGAATTAATATCGCAAGGAAAAACCGAAGAAGAAGCTAAAAAACAAGCACCAATTATCTTGGAAGCCCAGCAAATGCTACTCGATTGGGAAGCTGGAAAACCAGAAGTAATTGCACTTTGGAAAACCATGAACCAATGGGTTTATGATGGTTTTGCAACTACATACAAAAATTTAGGAGTCAATTTCGATTCTTATTATTACGAAAGCAACACCTATTTGTTAGGAAAAGAAGTAGTTCAAATAGGATTAGATAAAGGTATTTTCGAAAAAGATCCAGATGGTTCAGTTTGGATAGATTTGACAGAAGATGGTTTAGATCGTAAAATTGTACTTCGTTCCGACGGAACAGCAGTTTATATGACACAAGACATAGGAACGGCGATTCAGCGTGTTAAAGATTTTTCAGATATTGGTGGAATGGTTTACACCGTGGGTAATGAGCAAGATTATCACTTTAAAGTTTTGTTTTTAATACTAAAAAAACTAGGATTCGACTGGGCTTCAAGCTTATATCATTTGTCATACGGAATGGTAGAATTGCCTTCTGGGAAAATGAAATCACGTGAAGGAACAGTTGTCGATGCTGATGATTTGATGGAAGAAATGACTGAAACTGCTCAAAAATTATCTGAAGATTTAGGAAAATTAGAAGACTATTCTGAAGAAGAAAAAGCTACATTGTATAAAACTATTGGTTTGGGGGCGCTAAAATATTATATGCTTAAAGTAGATCCGAAAAAATCGATGATGTTTAATCCTGAAGAATCAGTAGATTTTGCAGGAAATACAGGTCCTTTTATTCAATATACTTATGCTCGTATTCAATCTATATTGCGAAAAGCAAATTTTGATACAACAGTTACAATTTCGACTGAATTGCATCCAAAAGAAAAAGAATTAATTAAACAAATAGAAATGTATCCTGAGGTAATTCAGAGTGCAGCTGCCAATCATAGTCCAGCGCTAATAGCTAATTATACTTATGATTTAGTAAAAGAATACAATTCGTTTTATCAAACCGTTTCTATTCTTGGTGAAGAAAATCATGACAAAAAAGTATTTAGAGTTCAATTGTCTAAAAAAGTCAGTGATACTATAAAAACAGCTTTCAAACTTTTAGGGATTGAAGTTCCTGAAAGAATGTAATATCGACTTATAATTTTTTTGCACGGATAAACTTTTTAAAATTAGAAATCTATGTTTCAAGAATATGATAAAGCTTTCGCAAAATATCGAAATGGTTTAAAAATAATTCCTCTTCCAATTATTTGTTGGGATTTCCATAATTTTAAAAATTTAGAATTACTAAGTTTCGATTCTGTTCAGAAAGAATGGAGCGAAAAAGTAAGTTTTCTAAAAATTGTAAATAATGATAAGAAAGACATCATTGTAACCGATAAAAATTTCAAAATTATTTTTGCTACAAAAAGTATTTTTTCAATGACAGGTTATCATTCTGAAGAAATTATTGGAAAATCTCCTAAAATATTTCAAGGAATTTTAACTTCAGAAATTGCAAGAACTAAAATTAGAAAAGCAATAAGTAACAAATTACCTTTTAAAGAGTTAATTGTAAATCATAGAAAAGACGGCTCTACTTATTTATGCGAAATCGAGGCACTTCCGAAATTTAATAAAAATGGAGAATTTTTAAATTATATTGCTTTCGAAAGAATAGCATCGTAAATAACTTACTTAAAAAAGTAACCATTTATTTTTGATAATCTTTGATATAATCCACTTCAAATTCTTAAATTTGCGACATCAAAATAAAAAATCATGTTCAATAGTTTAAGCGAAAAGCTAGATAAAGCCTTCCATATATTAAAAGGTCACGGAAAAATCACAGAAGTAAACGTAGCAGATACGCTAAAAGAAGTGCGTCGCGCCTTACTTGATGCCGATGTTAACTTCAAAATCGCAAAAGATTTTACTACCAAAGTAAAAGAAAAAGCAATAGGTGCAGACGTTTTAACAACCTTACAACCTGGACAATTATTAGTTAAGATTGTAAAAGACGAACTAACGGAACTTATGGGTGGCGATGTAGCAGGAATTAACCTTTCTGGAACACCAACTGTGATTTTAATGTCGGGATTACAAGGTTCAGGAAAAACTACTTTTTCTGGAAAGTTAGCTAATTTTCTAAAAACTAAAAAGAATAAAAAACCATTATTGGTAGCTTGTGATATTTACCGTCCTGCGGCAATTAATCAGTTGCATGTAGTTGGAGAACAAATAGGCGTTGAGGTATATTCTGAGCCAGAAAACAAAAATCCAGTCGATATTGCGCAAAATGCAATCAAACACGCTAAAGCAAATGGATTTAATGTAGTTATTATAGATACTGCAGGTCGTTTAGCTGTCGATGAAGAAATGATGGCAGAAATTTCTCGTGTTCATAAAGCAATTCAACCTCAAGAAACCTTGTTTGTTGTCGATGCTATGACAGGACAAGATGCAGTAAATACAGCAAAAGCTTTTAATGACATTTTAAATTTCGACGGTGTAATTCTTACTAAATTAGATGGTGATACACGTGGTGGAGCTGCTATTTCGATAAAATCGGTAGTAAACAAACCAATCAAATTCGTAGGAACTGGCGAAAAAATGGATGCTATCGATGTGTTCTATCCAGAACGTATGGCAGAACGTATTCTTGGTATGGGTGATGTTGTGTCGCTTGTAGAAAGAGCACAAGAGCAATATGATGAAGAAGAAGCGAGAAAAATTCAGAAGAAAATTGCTAAAAATGAATTTGGTTTCGATGATTTCTTATCTCAAATCCAACAAGTGAAGAAAATGGGTAACATGAAAGATCTTGTGGGTATGATACCTGGAGCTGGAAAAGCTTTAAAAGATGTTGAGATTGAAGATGATGCTTTCAAGCATATAGAAGCCATAATTTATTCGATGACACCAACCGAAAGGAGTAAGCCAGCAATAATCGATGTGAAACGAAAAACTAGAATTGCAAAAGGAGCTGGAAGAAAGTTAGAAGAAGTTAATCAATTGATGAAGCAGTTTGACCAAATGAGTAAAATGATGAAAATGATGCAAGGTCCAGGCGGAAAAAATATGATGAAAATGATGAGCGGAATGAAAGGCGGAATGCCAGGAATGAAATAACAATTAGTCAGAAAGTCGAAAGTTAGAAAGTCATAAAGACTGCTGACTTTCGACTTTCGGTTTTAATACCAAACACACAAACACACACAATGATTCTACTAGACGGAAAAAAAACAGCACAAGACATTAAAATCGAAATTACAGCCGAAGTTAATAAAATGAAAGCCAACGGAGAAAAAGTACCACACCTAGCCGCAGTAATTGTGGGTAGCGATGGTGCAAGTTTAACTTACGTAGGTAGCAAAGTAAAAGCATGCGAATTAGTAGGATTCGAATCGACATTGGTAAAAATGCCAAGCACCACTTCAGAAACCGAATTGCTTAAAAAGATTAAGGAATTAAATCAGAATGACGATATCGATGGGTTTATTGTGCAATTGCCATTGCCAGAACAAATAGACACACAAAAGGTACTAATGGCTATCGATCCAAGTAAAGATGTAGATGGTTTTCATCCCGAAAATTTTGGAAAAATGGCACTCGATATGACTACATTTATTCCAGCAACGCCATTCGGAATTCTCGAATTATTAGAACGTTACGGAGTAGAAACAAAAGGGAAACATACTGTAGTTATTGGTCGTAGCCACATTGTAGGTCGTCCTATGAGTATCTTGATGGGAAGAAAAGGTTTTCCTGGAAATTCGACAGTGACACTAACACATAGTTACACAAAAAATATTGCACAAATTACTACACAAGCCGATATTATAATTTCAGCATTAGGTGTTCCTAATTATCTTAAGGCAGAAATGGTTAAGGATGGCGCAGTTATTATCGACGTAGGAATTACTAGAGTTCCAGACGAAACAAATGACAAAGGATATGTAATTACGGGCGATGTCGATTTCGAAAATGTTTCTAAAAAAGCATCTTATATCACACCAGTTCCTGGAGGAGTTGGTCCTATGACTATTGCAATGTTGCTAAAAAATACTTTGTTAGCAAGAGAACAACGAAAAGGAAATAATTAATTTTTTATGAAGATTTCTGTTGCAACAAAATCTCAATTAGAGATTGTCAAAAGTTTAGCTTATAAAATCTGGCCAAGTACTTATGGCAAAATTCTTTCGGAAGAACAACTGGATTTTATGTTGGATAAGTTTTATAATTTAGATTATCTCGAAAATCAATTAATAAATGAAAATCAAGTTTTTTTATTAATCGAAGAAAATAATAAATATTTGGGCTTTTGCGCGTATGAATTAAATTGTGAATCTTCAAACAAGACTAAATTGCACAAAATTTACGTTTTGCCAGAAACACAAGGTAAAGGAATAGGTAAAGTATTATTGAATGAAGTCGAAAAATTAGCTTCAGAAAACAATAATTCAGCACTTTTTCTAAATGTAAACCGATACAATAATGCACAAGAATTCTACAAAAAACAAGGATATTCGATAACTAAAACTATTGATATCGAAATTGGAAACGGTTATTTGATGGAAGATTTTGTGATGGAGAAAACTTTATAAATAATCGTATATTCGTAAAATGAATTTCCTGCGAAAAATACTATTTCCATTTGCCATTTTATATGGTTTTATAACTGGTATTCGTAATTTTCTTTTCGATTGTGGGATTCTAAAATCCTATTCTTTTCCGGTTCCAGTTATTGCGGTAGGGAATCTAAGTGTTGGTGGCACAGGAAAAACACCACAAATAGAATATCTAATCAGATTGTTATCTAATAAATACAAGATTGCTACTTTAAGTCGAGGCTATAAGCGAAAATCGGAAGGTTTTATTTTGGCAAATTCAACTTCGAATGCAGAAATTCTAGGTGATGAGCCATTTCAGTTTTACAAGAAATTTCCAAATATTCAAGTTGCTGTCGATGCCAATCGCAAAAACGGAATCGAGCAATTACTTTCATTATCTACCAAACCAGATATAATTTTATTAGACGATGCTTTTCAACACAGAAAAGTGAAGGCAGGATTTTATATACTACTTACCGCGTATAATGATTTGTTTACCAATGATTTTATGTTACCCACGGGTAATCTTAGGGAAAGTAGGAGTGGAGCAAAAAGAGCCAATATGATAATTGTCACTAAATGTCCCAGAGATATTTCTGAACTTGCACAAAATGAAATAAAAAGATCTCTCCTTCGTCGAAATAACAATCAAGTGGAAGTTTTTTTTACGTTCATAGATTATGATGATAAAATATATTCAAACAGTAAAACATTGAATGTAAATGATATAAAAACTGTTGATAAATTACTTGTCGCAGGAATTGCTAAACCTGAATCCTTTTTTGCATATTTGCAATCCGAAAATGACGAATGTTTAGTTTATCCGGATCATCATCATTTTTCAGAAAAAGATATTTTAGAAATTAAAGAAAAAGCAAAAAATAAAATCATTATTACTACCGAAAAAGACTTTGTTCGTTTAAGCGAAAAGTTACCAAGTGAATCTCTTTTTTATTTACCAATAAAAAGTTCATTTGTAAATAGCGGAGATGATTTTGATAAAAAAATTATAAATTATGTGGGAACAAGTACAAGAAACCGTTGATTTTATTGCAAATAAAACTAATTTTTCACCAGAATATGGCGTTATTTTAGGATCAGGCTTAGGTAATTTTACCGATGATATCGATGTAGAGTTTATTTTACCCTATTCAGAAATTCCAAATTTTCCAGTTTCTACAGTTGAAGGACATAAAGGAGCTTTAGTTTTCGGAACAATTCACGGAAAAAAAGTTGTGGCCATGCAAGGACGTTTCCATTTTTATGAAGGTTATGATATGAAACAAGTAACTTTTCCTGTTCGCGTAATGAAACATCTTGGAGTTGAAAAACTAATTGTTTCTAATGCATCTGGAGGTGTAAATCATAATTATAAAGTAGGTTCTATTGTAGTTATTAAAGATCATATTAATATGATGCCAGAGCATCCGCTTCGTGGAAAAAATGACGAACGTTTTGGACCTCGATTTGTAAACATGAGTGAGCCATATAGCCGTAAAATGATGGCTAAAGCAAAAGAAATTGCTGCCGATTTAGATATTAAAATAGAAGAAGGTGTTTATCTTGGCCTGCAAGGTCCAACTTTTGAAACGCTTTCAGAATATAGAATGGTAAAAATTCTTGGAGCAGATTGTGTAGGAATGAGTACGGTTCCTGAAGTTATTGTAGCAAGTCATATGGGTTTAGAAACTTTCGGAATCTCTGTAATTACTGATATGGGTAATGAGGAAAGTATTGATACAATTACACATGCCGAAGTGCTTGAAGCTGCTCAAAAAGCAGAACCACATGTTCGCAGTTTGATAAAAGAGTTAATTATACAATATTAGTTTTGTATTAATAAATTAGTCTCAATTACTTTATAAAAATTATCTGGATTAAATGGTTTTGTAATAACGTCATTCATACCGTAAGAAAGTAACATTTCCCTATTTTCATTTAAAGAAATTGCTGTTAGAGCTATAATTGGGGTAGTTGTATTAAATTTTCTAATCTCGGCAGTTGCAATAGTTCCATTTATTCCAGGCAAATGGACATCCATAAGGATTAAATGGTAATTGTTGTTCTGCATTTTACTAATAGCATCTTCACCAGTTTCACAAATTTCACAACGCATTTTCTTTTTTTCAAGAAATTTTTTTGTAATCATTTGATTAATTTTATTGTCCTCAACTAATAAAATATTTTTGTTCACAAATATTTTTTCATCTATAATATTGTTAATTGTAGAAAGGATGATTTGTTCTCCAATTTTGAAACTTAAATTAAAGGTGAAAGTAGAGCCAACTCCAATTTCACTATCAACTGATATTTTTCCTTTCATTAATAGAACTAGTCTTTTTACGATTGTAAGACCAAGACCTGTTCCTCCATATTTTCGATTAATTTCTACAGAACCTTGAGAAAAACTTTCAAAAATAGATTCTTGTTTGTCTTTTGGAATTCCTATACCTGTATCTTGAATTTCGAACTTTATTCTACAAATGTTACCATCTTTATTTATAAGTTTAGTATTTACAGTAATAAACCCGTTTAGCGTAAATTTTAGCGCATTGTTTATCAGATTTATAAATATTTGAGATAATTTAGTAGGATCTCCTATTAAAATCTCGGGAACATCATCATCTATATTTAATCTGAAATCATTGTTATTTTGACTTGCTTGCTCTTTTAGTGAATTTTGAATATTATTTAGGAGTTCTCTTAAGTTAAAGCTTATGTTTTCGATCTCAATATTATCAGATTCAACTCTATTTATCTCTAGAATTTCATTTATATAAGTAAGTAAATAATTTCCTGAAAATTTTAATGATTTTAAATATTCTATTTGACTTGCTTTTGGTTTATCTTCCAATAAAATATGAGAAATTCCATTAATTGCATTAAGTGGTGTTCTTAATTCGTGGCTTACTGTCGATAAGAATTCGGCACGAGCTTTTGATGCTTTTTCTATTCTTTCTTTTGCAATTTCTAGCTCACTGTTTTTATCCCGAAGCAAATCGTTTGATTTATTCCTGATAATATTATTTTTATACAAAGACAAGCTTAATAGAGAAAGTATCGTGATTAATGCTACACTTAAAATGTTAATTAGTTTAGAAAATTTACTTGATTTCTCTTGTTGTCTTTTTTCTTTATCTAATTTTTCTAAAGATCGCATCATATCATCGACCTTAAAACGTTCTGTTATTAATTTCTTATTGCTATGTTCGGATTGAGAATCTACGGAATCTTTTAATTGTGTGTATATTTTTAAAAAAGCAAGTGAATTATTCGTTTGCTTCATATTATCATATACTTCGCTCAATTTTTTACTGATTTTTATTTGTTGAATAATGTTTTTGTTATCAATACTCAATTCATAACCTCTATTTAAATAATTTAGAGCAAGATTATTTATTTTTTGATTTGCTTTTATTTGTCCCAGTTGATATAATGCTTCAGACTGTAAATTGAAAGTATCTTTTCCTATTGGAAGATGTGAGATTTGTAAAAATATATTTTCTGCCTGATTAATTTCTTTTTTTTCTAAATACATAAGCCCTTTTTGTAGGTTTACCATATTTATTGCATTAGATAAATTGATGCTTTCGTATACTGAGTTTGCTTTTTCAAAATAAGATTCAGCCTTGCTAAAATTCTCTTTTTGCATATAACACAAACCTAAGTTATAGTAAGATAAAGCTAATTTAGAGTTAACTTCTACTGTATTTAAGATCGAAACAGTTCGTAATAAATTCTCAATAGCGAGATCGTATTTTTTTATATCAATATAAACTGTAGCAAGACTAAAATATCCATTTGATAAAGCATCTATGCTATTTGTTTTTTGACCAAAAACTATCGATTTGTTTGCATTTTCTAGCGCCTTGTCGAAAATTCTATTGTTTTTATAAAAATTAGCTTTTTCTGTATAAAAAAAGGAACTGTCTGTTTTATACACTATTTTTTCTCCGTCTTTTGAGAAAACAGAAATATTAAAAAAACAAAGTGAAATTAATAATAAATGTCTAAACATTTTTTTTATTTAGTAAAAGGACTGTCTAAAAGTAATTATTTTTTGTTAATAAGTGAAATTAAATTAATAATTCTACTAGAATAGCCTATTTCGTTGTCATACCAACCTACAACTTTAACCATTTTGTCTATTACAGAAGTAAGTTGTGCATCGAATAAACAAGAATTTGTATTTCCTATAATATCTACCGAGACAATAGGGTCTTCGGTATAATCAAGAATTCCTTTCAACTCATTTTCAGATGCAATTTTGAAAGCAAGATTTATTTCTTCAATTGATACTTCCCTTTTTACATTAAAAGTAATATCAGTGAGTGAACCGTCCGGAACTGGGACACGAATACCACAGCCCCCAATTTTTCCTTCTAGTTCGGGAAATATTTTTGTTAATGCTTTGGCTGCACCAGTTGTTGTAGGTACTATCGATTGACTTGCACCACGTGCTCTTCTTAAATCTTTGTGTGGTTGATCATGTAAACTCTGATCGGTAGTGTAGGAGTGAATAGTTGTAATATAAGCTTGTTCTATACCACATAATTCCTGAATGACTTTTATCATTGGTGCAGCATTGTTTGTAGTACAGCTCGCGTTAGAGATTATTTTTTCTGTTCCGTCAAGAATATGATCATTTACACCAAGAACCACAGTTTTTATATTTTCTACTTCGGCTGGAGCCGATAGGATTACTTTTTTTGCACCTGCTAAAATATGTGCATTTATATCGTCGAAAGTTTTGTGTTTTCCGGTACTTTCTATAACAAAATCAATATTTAAAGATTTCCAATTTAATTTTGAAATGTCTTTTTCGTGAAAAAATAAATACGGTTTTTCATCTACTAAAATCGAAGATTCATCGAACGAAACATTTGATGGTAAAACACCATGAATACTGTCGTATTTTAACAAATGAGCCATGGTTCTATTGTCGGCAATGTCATTTATAGCAACAACTTCAATTGTAGGATGGTTTAATAATAATCGAAATAGATTCCTACCAATTCTTCCAAAACCGTTTATAGATATTTTTATTTTACTCATTAGGTTCAATATGTATTAATACGTGACCTAATTGAGGTATTTGTTCACGTAAAGTGTCTTTTAGTTTATGGGCAATATCATGTCCTTCTTTTACAGAAATATTTGCATTTACAATGGCATGTAGATCTACATGATATTTCATGCCTGCTTTTCGGATAAAGCATTTTTCAGTATCTATTAATCCGTCAACCTTATGGGATACTTGTCTAATATCTAATATGAGGTCATCATATAAATGTTCGTCCATAATTTCACCAAGTGCTGGTCTAAATATCAAATAACTGTTATATAATATAAATCCTGAAGCAAAAAGTGCAGCCCAATCATCTGCAGATTCATACCCTTTTCCTAAAAGTAAAGCGATTGATATGCCAATAAAAGCAGCTACTGAGGTTATAGCGTCGCTTCTATGGTGCCATGCATCGGCTTTTAGTGAAGAACTGTTTGTTTCCTCCCCCTTTTTCATAACCAATCTAAAAGATATTTCTTTCCATATAATGATAAAAAAAAGAATAATTAGTGTCCATGGTTTTGGTAAATTATGAGGGGTTCCAATATTTGAAATACTTTCGTAAGCAATAATGGTGGCAGAAGTAATTAGAAAACCAACTACTAGAAAAGTGATGAGTGGCTCAGCTCTTCCGTGGCCATAAGGGTGATTGTCATCTGCGGGTCTATTAGAATATTTTATACCAAATAAAACTAGAAATGATGAAAAAATATCGGTTGTAGATTCAATGGCATCAGCAATTAAAGCATAGGAATTTCCAAAAAAACCGGCTAATCCTTTTATGATGGCGAGTGAGGCATTTCCAATTAAGCTAAAATAGGTTGCTTTTATCGCAGATTCTTCGTGGGTCATTTTTTTTGTGATTATAGAATATGTTTCTGCGCATGATACGAAGAACGTACTAATGGTCCGCTTTCTACGTGACGAAACCCCATTTCTTTACCTAGAATTTCATATTTTTCGAATTGTTCAGGTGTTATAAACTCCTTTACAGGTAAGTGTTTTTTACTAGGTTGTAAGTACTGACCGATGGTTACAATATCAACATTTGCCTCACGCAAATCTTTCATAGTCTGTATGACTTCTTCTTCGGTTTCACCTAGTCCAAGCATAATTCCAGACTTTGTTCTGCGAATACCTTTGGCTTTCAAATAACGTAAAACTTCTAGACTTTTGTCATATTTGGCTTGGATTCTAACTTCACGAGTTAGCCTGCGAACGGTTTCTACATTGTGCGAAACAACTTCTGGATTGGCTTCTACAATTCGATCTAAATTTCTTTCTACACCTTGAAAATCAGGGATTAATGTTTCTAGTGTAGTTTCAGGATTCATCCGTCTAATTGCTTTTACGGTTTCAATCCAAATTATTGACCCCATATCTTTTAGATCATCTCTATCTACACTGGTAATTACAGCGTGTTTGATGTTCATTATTTTTATAGAACGAGCTACTTTTTCTGGTTCATCCCAATCGACAGTTTCTGGACGACCAGTTTTTACACCACAAAATCCACAAGAACGAGTGCAAATATTTCCTAAAATCATAAACGTAGCAGTTCCTTCTCCCCAGCATTCTCCCATGTTTGGACAACTTCCGGAGGTGCAAATGGTATTTAGTTTGTATTTATCTACAAGACCACGCAACTCAGTATATTTTTGACCAATTGGTAATTTTACTTTTAGCCATTTTGGTTTTCCTACAGGAAGAATATTAGAATCTAGAACAGTTTCCATAAAATGTAATTTTTTGCAATGCAAAGATACTAATTGTAGTTTGTTTGTGGATTCGTTTATTGGTTAATTTGATTTTTTTGATAATAAAAAAGTACACTAAATTTTTTTCAGTGTACTTTATAAATGTTTAATGAAGCTTTATGTTTTAATTTGACTGTATTTTTACCATAATTGGTAAAGAATAAGATGTTCTAACTGGTTTTCCTTTGTATATTCCAGGTTCCCACTTTGTTTTTATAGATTTTAGTACACGAATGGCTTCTAAATCTAAACCAAAACCTGGGTTTTTAGGAACGGTTATATTAGATATGCTTCCGTCTCTTTCGACTACGAAATAAACTAATATTTTTATTGTTTTTTCTTCATCAAGTTCTGGTGTTACGAATTTTTTACCAACCGTTTTTAAGAATTCATTTATTCCGCCAGGGAAGTTAGGGTTTTTGTCTAAAATTGCTGGTGAGAAAGGTTCGTTTGTAGGCTGTTCTTCAGGAATACTTTTTACTACTCCAGTATTTGTATTTCCAGTTTCAGGATTGGTTTCAGTTCCAGTTGATGCTGTGTTTGTAGCGTTAGTTTTTCCAACATCTTCTGGCTTAGTGAAATCAATATCTGGCGCTTTTGTAGCCTCAACAATTTTAGTATTTGCTAAATCTCTCGATTCTATTGGTTTTTGTGCTTCACTTTTTAATTTGGGTAATTCTTTTTTTAATTCCTCTTTCTTAAAAACTACTTCTGTAACATGAAGCACAGCATCTGGTGCTAATGGTTTTGCAATTGGTTTATCAGTAAATGAACTTAATAAAATAGGCAATAGTACAATTCCAGTAATTAATACAATCGCACTAATAAAAGCTTTCATTGTTGTTTTTCCGTCTTCTTGACGCATTTTGTACGCTCCGTACTCTTTGTTTTTTCCTTCAAAAACCAACTCTAACCATTCGTTTTTGTTAATGTTTAATTTTGACATAATTTTCGATTTTATAATTAATAATCTTCTAGTGTTTTGATTTATTAATTGAAAAAATCGTGCCAAAATTTTGTTAAATACATTAAATACGTTAATTTTTATTTAAAATATTGATTTATCTTTAAATCATTAATTATAATTTAAAAGAAAGAGAGATTTGAGATGTAAATTATGCTTTTGTGATAATCTCAGCCAATAGTTTTTTTGCTCTAAGCAATTTAATTTTTACGTTATTCAGTGGTTCTTCTAAATCGTCGGCAATTTCTTGGTAACTCATTTCCTGAAAATAACGCATCTGAATCACTTCTTGGTAAGCTGGTTTTAATTCTTTGATGAATTGTAGTAATCGAGACAAATTTTGTTCGGTAATTAATTTGTCTTCTGCTGATGGGGAAGTATCGGCAACGGAATACGCAATATCATCTTCTTCGTCAGTAATATCTATAAAAAGAGATGATTTTTTTTTCCGAAGTAAATCGATATGTACATTTTTTGCAATAGCAATAAGCCAAGTATTAAACTGAAATTCTGGGTTGTAAGTGGCTATTTTATCAAATGCTTTAGAGAAAGTTTCTATCGTGATGTCTTCGGCATCGGCTTCGTTTTCAGTACGTTGTAGCATAAAACCGTATACTTCGTTCCAATAACTATCTAGCAGAAAAGTAAAAGCAACTTGATCGCCTAGTTTGGCTTTGTCTATATATTGTTTTATTTCCAAGTCACTGGTTTTGAGAATATATTTCTAACAAACACGTTTAATTGTGTGAATATAAGAATTATTTCAAGAACTGGAAACCAATACATAACATCTTTTTCTTTTAGTTTTCCTGCTGAATATCCTAAAGAAACCCATGCTGCTAAATATCTAAAGGTAATTACTGAAATTACAAGTATCCATTGAAATTGGAAACACAATAAAAAAATAGGTATAATAAAGAAGAATAACTGTGAAAAATAAAAAATTCCCAGTTGTGCCTTGTCAAAGGGTTTGTAATACTTTGCTGTCGAAATATGACGGCGTTTTTGCATAATCCAATCTTTAAAAGTTTCTTTTGCTTTCGAATAAGTAAAGCTTTCAGGATTGTATGCGGTAGCTATGTTTTGCTTGTTTGCCGCTTCATTTATAAATAAATCATCATCACCAGAACGTAATTTCATGTGGTTTATAAAGCCATTTACATTAAAGAATTCGTCTTTTTTATACGCTAAGTTTCTCCCTACGCCCATATATGGATTACCTAATTTTGCCCAAGCAAAATATTGTGTTGCTGTAAGTAAAGTTTCGAAACGAATTAATTTATTTAAAAATCCGGGCTCTTTTTCGTAGGCACCATAGCCTAAAACAATAGTTTTATGTAGTGTGAAATGAGATGTCATTTCGGTAATCCAGTTTTCAGAATTTGGGTAACAATCGGCGTCTGTAAAAAGTAAATAATCTTTTGTTGCAGATTTAATTCCAAGAGTTAATGCGAATTTTTTATTTCCCCAGAAAGCTTCGTTATTTGCTACTTTAACTAATTTGATATTAGTGTATTGTTTTTCAAACTGTTCGAAAGCTTCTAAAGTTTCGTCACTAGAAGCATCGTCTATAAGTATGATCTCGAAGTTTGAATAATTTTGATTTGCCAGAAGCGGAATAAAGTTTTTTACATTTTCTTCTTCATTTTTTGCACAAACAATTACCGAAACTGAAACGTGTTTAGATTTACTTTCATTAGTTTTTGCAAAAGAAAATTTACCAAAAATAAATAAATAGTAAATTACCTGAATGGCTACAATTCCTATAAAAATGTAAAATAAAATAAGTAAAAATTGTGTCATAAAAGAGTCAAAAAATATTTTGCAAAGGTACTAAAAGATTTTAGATTTCAGATTTTAGATTTCAGATTGTTTGTAAAAAATTATTTTTTATTTTTTGCCATTTCTTGCGCGATTTGACAAGCATTATAATCTTCGGTTTTTTCTAATTCAGAAATGATGTTTTGATGGTTTTTTTTGTCTCGATTTTGAGATATTTTTTTCACAGCTTCTATCGAAGTGATTTCGATTTGAAAAGCAACAATTCCTTGTGCTTGTCGCATCGTTTTTCCGGACAAATCTTCAATTCTTACTGGATTTTTAGAATTAGTTTCATATTTGTCAACTAGTTTTTTTAATGAAAGTATTGTTTCTTGATAATTTAAAACTTTTACTTTCCCATATACGTGAACAGCGATATAATTCCAAGTTGGAACATTTTCGTGATCGTACCAAGAAGGTGAAATATAGGAATGTGGACCTGAGAAAATAGCTAAAATTTGATTGTCGCTTTCAAAAGTTTTCCATTGCGGATTTTCTTTAGAAATATGTCCTTCTAGAAATTGTTTTCCGTTTTCGGTTACTTCAAGTTCTAATGGAATATGAGTTGCCAGAATGTTTCCTTCATTTTGATTTATTAAAATACCGAAACTATTTTTTTGAAGAAAATTTATTATTTCTTCTTGGTTTTTATTTTTGTAAATGTCTGGAATGTACATAAATTAATTACGAATTAAAAATTATGAATTACGACTCGAATGATAGTGAACAAGCAAATAATTACGAAAAGATAGCTAAAAAATTAGCTTAAATTACATTTACTTCGGCTTCTATAGGAATGCCAAACATTTCAAAAACTGTTTTTTGTATGTCTTTTGATACATTTAGAATTTCTTGCCCAGTTGCATTCCCATAATTGACTAAAACCAAGGCTTGATTTTTGTGAATTCCTGCATCGCCAAAACGTTTTCCTTTGAAACCAGCTTGCTCAATAAGCCAACCAGCTGGAACTTTTACTTCGGTTTCTGAAATTTCGTAAAACTTCATTTCTGGAAATTTTTTATGAATGGGTTCGAATTCTAATTTTGATACAATAGGATTTTTAAAAAAACTACCACTATTGCCTAATTCTTTTGGATCCGGTAATTTACTTTGGCGTATAGCAATTACAGCATTGGAAACATCTATTAAACTTGGATTTTCTATGCTTTTATTGGCTAATTGTGATTGAATGTCGCCATAAGAAATATTTATTTTGTGGTCTTTTTTTGTTAATTTAAAAACAACTGATGTAATAATAAATTGGTCTTTTGCTTCGTGTTTAAAAACACTCTCACGATAACCAAAATGACATTCACTATTTGTGAAAGTTCTCATTTCTTGAGTATTAATATTCATCGCTTCGCAGGAAACAAAAGTATCTTTTATTTCGGTTCCGTAAGCGCCAATGTTTTGTACGGGAGTTGTACCAACGTTTCCTGGAATGAGTGACATGTTTTCTAGTCCACCAAAATCTTGATTGATGGTCCAGAGTACAAATTCGTGCCAATTTTCGCCAGCTTGACTTTCTACCCAAACAAAATCGTTGTCTTCTTTAATTATTTTTTTACCCTTTAAATCAATATGGATAACCAATGCATCTATATCTTGTGTGAGTAACATATTACTTCCGCCACCTAATATGAATTTTTTTTCGATTGGATTTTCTCCTAAAATAGTTTTCAAATCGAAAAGAGAATGAACTGCTACAAATTGTTTTGCTTTTGCTTCGATGCCAAAAGTGTTGTGTTTTTTTAAAGAAAAATTAGGAATTATAGTCATCAAAAATCAATTTTATATGCAAAAATAGGATAAAGAATTTTAAAGAAACTTCTTAAAGTAATTTTTTTGCCAAATATGTAGCATAAATAAAGGTAAGATATAAGGTATTATTTCTTTGTTGCCTTTTTCTATTTGTTCGACAATTTTTTTACCATTGATGTTTTCTAAAAAAGGCATATTGAAAATTTCACTTTTGGCAAATTCTTGTAATTCAGATTTAAATTTCGAATTGGATAATAAATAATTTTCCCAAGGCGAACTAAGTCCTATTTTTCTGAAATTTAATATTTCTTTAGGGAGTTTATTTTCCATCGTCGATTTTAGAATATATTTTCCTTTTTTTCCAGAAAACAATAAATTGTTATTTATAGTTCCTAAACCAGCAATTAATCGTTGGTCTAAAAATGGCTCTCGACACTCTATAGATGCTCCCATTGTGCAACGATCATTTCGATCTAAAAGCGAACACATATAAGTATGTTGGTCAAAATATAACGCTTGTCTTTGCAGACTTTTAGGGTATAATTCTTTTGCATCTCTTAATATTTGATAACGATACTCATTAATTGGTTGTTCTTTTTCACCATAAAAATTATTAATGTCATTTGGATAAATACTTGTACTATTAAAAAGTATTAAATCTGAATTATTTTTAATTTTTGAATATCGTAATAACTTATTATATCTCGGGTTTTTATTGAAATATTCTAAATGATTTAGATAAGATATAGCTTTTAGTAGCGAAGGGCTTTTTAAAGCTTTATAACGAACATAGCCTCCCATTAACTCATCTGCACCCTCGCCAGATAACAAAACTTTTACTTTAGAATTTGCTAATTTAGATACGGCAAGCAGATGAGGTTCATTTAAATGCATTATCGGCTCGTCTTGAAAATAAGTTGATTCTAACAAATTATCAAAAAGAAGGTCTCCTTCTACTTTTATAGAATTAAATTGATAATTATATTCGTCGGTAATATTTTTTGCTAGATGAGATTCGTTATGTTGTTGTTCTGAAAAACCAATATTAAAGGTTTGAATATTCTTGTAATCCTGATGGTATAATGATGATAAAATAGAACAAGAATCTAATCCGCCACTAAGTAAAACTCCGACAGGAACATCGCTTACCATACGTAGTCTTACCGATTCGAAAAAGGTTTCTTCAAACCATTTTTTAGGGTTTATAATCGTATTGTGATTTTGAATTTCTTCTTTAAGATTCCACCATTTTGTGGTTTTTGTATTTCCATTTTCATGGATAGTCATATAATGTCCTGGTAAAATCTTGTTTACATGATTGTATAAAGTATCTTGTCCGGTCACAAATCGATTAAAGAAATATTCCTCTAGTCCATTTGCTGATATTTGTATTGGAATTCCTGCTGCAAAAAGCGCTTTTTGTTCGGAAGCAAAGTATAAACCATTATGATATAACGAATAATACAAAGGTTTTACGCCCATTCGATCTCTTACAAGAACGAGTTTTTTTTCTTCTTTATCCCAAATAGCAAAAGCAAACATTCCGTTTAGACGAGGTAACATATCTAAACCATATAGTTCGTATAGTTTGAGTAAAACTTCTGTGTCGGAACCTGATTTTAGTTTAATTCCTTTATTTTCTAATTCAGGATAAAAATCTTTATAATTGTATATTTCTCCATTAAAAACGAGAATATATCTTCCGTTTTCAGAATAAAATGGCTGATGTCCTGCTGATGAAGTATCTATGATAGATAATCGTCTGTGACCAAGACCAATATTTTTGTCGATAAAAAAACCAGCATCATCGGGTCCTCGATGTTCAAGAACATCTCGCATTTTTAACAGTTGATTTTCATCAACAGATTTATTGTTTAAATGTAGAATCCCGTTTATACCACACATATGTTAATTTATTTTTCTACTAATTAATTTATGGTATTCATCTGCTATTTTTTTCATATTAATAGAGTAACTCGCATTTTGTTCTATAAATTTTCTGTTTTCAAGAACTGCTTTTTGTCTAATCTCTGAATTTTGAAAAGCCCAAATAATTCCATCGGCTAATTTTTCGATATTCTCGGATTCAACTAAAATGCCATTTTCTTTTTGTTTAATCCAGCTTCTGTTTCCAGGCAAATCGGTTACAATAGGAAAACTTCCACATGCCATTGCTTCAAATAATGATGCGGATACACCTTCTGTTGTAGGCATGCTTATGTACAAGTTAGATAGTTGTAATAGTTTTGGCAAACAGTGATTGTTTATTATTCCTGTAAATGTCACTTTGTCTTCAATTTTTAATTCTTTGGAGAGTAATTTAAGTGATTTTTGCATGATTCCATCTCCAACAATTGTTAATTCGAATGGAATATTTTTTTTATTAAGAATAGTAAAAGCTCTTAATATAATGTCATGCTTGTATTCGGGAAGTAAAGAACGAGTTACAATAGCTTTAATAATTGATTCGTTGTTACTGTTTTGGTATTCGAAAAAATTTAGATTTATACCTTTTGGTAAAACCATCACTTTATCCATATCCACTTGGCTGTTTTGCATGTGTGTTGCCATAACTGGTCCCCAAGCGTGTATTAGATTTGCTTTTTTGAAAGCATAACTTTGAATAATCTTCTTAAAAGGATATAAAGGTGAATTTTCTGGCCATAAATCCGTTATTCCTTGTTGTGCTATCGCAATGGGTTTTATTCCTGAAAGTGCAGCAAGAAAACCGTAACTAGTTGTTCTTTCTGCAATAACCATATCGGGATTAAATTTTCTTGCAATACTTTTTATGGTTATAAATGATTTAGCAAGTTCTGCCAATCTTTTCAGTCTAGAAACACCAGTGCTTCGGGTTTGTAATTCCCAAGTTACGATTTCGAAATCGCCAAATTCCTTCAGACCATTCATCCAAGTAATGGCGTCTGCTCTATAAGTTTCTCCAAGAAAAAGAATTCTTTTTTTTTGCATTATACTATTTTATTCTTCGGTTTCTAAAGCTCGGTTTAAAAACTCGTTTAGTGGTTTTAGAGCAATTAATTTTTGTGCTATTTTTTTTGAAAAATCTGTCTCTAAAAATAATTTGTCATCTATTTTTTGTGAACAAGTATAACTTTTTAGTTTCAGAAATTCGATAGCAGGATGGTTTGGTTCGTAACCTTTAGGTGCTTTTTTTAATAGATTGCTTTCTTCACGAGTAATTGCTACAAATTCTTTTTTGAAAGTTGGATTATTCACAATTTTCTCTAAATCATCATAAAAAAAAGCAATTTCTTTTCGAATACTTTTAAGTTCATTTGCTTCAGGACACCAAACACCGCCAGCGATAAACGAACTTCCTTTTTCGAAATGAATATAATAACCGGGACTATTTTTTCTGTTTTTATTGGTGGTTAACCATAATGCAATATTCGTTTTGTAAGGTTGTTTGTCTTTAGAAAAACGGATGTCGCGATTGATACGGAAAGTACAATTTTTAATTTCTAATTGATCTAACGATTTGTCTAAAGGCTTCATTTCTTCTAACACCGATGCAATAAACTGATGATAGTCTTTTTTGTAATTTTCATACCTTTTTTTGTTGGTATGCATCCATTCTGTATTGTTATTGGCTTTTAGGTCGTCGATAAACTGAATTGCTTCTTGGGTAATCATTTTATAAATGTTTTTTTAAGTCTTCTTCAGTAATATAACCTATATTTCTCCATGTTTCTTTGCTATTTTCATAAAGAATAATTACTGGTAAACCATCTAATTTCAAAGCATCTACAAGAGTTTTATTTTTGTCAGCATCTAATCTTACTACATTTATTTTGCCTTTCATTTCTTCTTGCATTTTGATGATGTATGGTCCCATTTTTTTACAAGGCGCACACCATTCAGCATAAAAATTAACCATTACTTTTTTGTCAGATTTTAATAATTCATTAAACTCCTGATCACACATCCCTATGATTTTGTCACTTGGTTTGGCTTTACCACTAGCATTCCATTTCATAATACCACCATCAAGGTTGTATATGGTTGTAAAACCCAATTCGGCTAGTTTTTCTGCCGCTTGAATACTTCTTCCACCTACTTTGCAATATACAAAAACAGGTTTTGTTTTGTCGTAATTACTGGCTTTAACTACAAAATCGCTTCCGTTCCAGTTTACGTTTGTTGCATCTCCAATATGTTCGACAGCATATTCTTCGGGTGTTCTAACATCAAGTAATTGAGGTTTTTCAGTCGTTTGTAATTTTTCTGTAAAAGCTTTTACATCGATAGTTTGTACTGCTTTTGATGTTTGTCCTTTACAACTTGTAAAAAGCAAACCGATAAGCAGGATAGAAATTATTTTTTTCATTTTAAATTTTTTAGCTAATGTAACAATTAAAGATTAAATATTTTATAACTCTGATGGGTCATTTTCACAATATTTTCTGTTCGTTCAGAATGGGTGTCGGAAATAAACAACTGACCAAAATCATCATTATTTACCATAGCTACAATTTTTTCGACACGAGTTTCATCTAGTTTATCAAAAATATCATCAAAAAGTAAAATTGGTTTTTCGCCACTTTGTTTTTTTAGAAATTCAAATTGAGCTAGTTTTAAAGCAATCAAAAATGATTTTTGTTGTCCTTGTGAACCAAATTTCTTGATTGGATAATGCTCAATATTAAAAGATAAATCATCTTTGTGAATTCCAACACTTGTGTATTGTAAAGCCCTGTCTTTATTTATGTTTTCTTGTAAAAGCGATAATAAATCCTGATTTTCTAACTGACTTTCATATTCTAATTGCACTGTTTCGGCTGAATTAGAAATATTCTGATAAAACGAATTAAAAATTGGAATAAAATCATTTAAAAACTGTTTTCTTTTTTCGAAAATATTTTTCCCTAATTCATTCAATTGTTCGTTATAAATCTCTAAAGTTCCAGTTTCAAAAACACGATTTACTGCAAAATATTTAAGCAATGCATTGCGCTGGCTTAATACTTTTTGGTACAAAATTAATCCCTGTAAATATTGATTGTCTAATTGAGAAATCACACTATCAATGAATTTTCTTCTTGTTTCGCTTCCTTCTCGAATTAAATCTGCATCTGTTGGAGAAATAATTACCAACGGAATAAAACCCAAATGATCAGAAAATTTCTCGTATATCTTTCCGTTGCGTTTCAGGATTTTCTTTTGTCCTTTTTTTAAACTACAAAGAATATTTTCTGCTCTTTCTTGTTTTTCGAATTCGCCATCAATCACAAAAAAATCTTCCTCGTGTTTTATATTTTGAACAGCCAATGTGTTAAAATAGCTTTTCCCGAACGACAAATGATAAATTGCATCGAGGACATTTGTTTTTCCAACGCCGTTTTTTCCAACGAAACAATTTATTTTATGTTCGAACTCGAAACTAGCGTCGTTAAAATTTTTAAAATTAAATAAAGAGATTTTTTTTAGGTACATATTATAGGTAGGAATGTCCGTTTTAGACTATATATTGTGGGACATTTCAATTAGGTTTGCAAATTATTAAAAATAACCGTAAAACATCTTTTATTTATGAATAAAAATTTTATTTTTGCAACTCATTAAATTAAAATATAAATGGCAACTTATAATAAAAGAGGATATAAAGCTCCAAAAACTGAAGACGAAAAAGTAGATACTGACGTAAATGATATTGAAAACGCAATCAATGTTGATGAAAAAGACAGCGCAACTGCGGGTGTTTTTAATACATTAGACGAAACTGCTTCTAGAACAGAAGAATTTGTAGCAAAAAATCAAAATATCATTTTATCTATTGTAGGTGGTATTGCGTTGCTTACAGCAGGATATTTATTGTATAATAAATTTGTTTCTGGACCAAAAGAAAGTGAAGCAGCAAGCGATATGTTCCAAGCACAACAGTATTTTAAGAAAGCTGTAGAAGGAACTGCAAGTGATTCATTATATAATTTAGCACTGAATGGAGGAGACGGAAAACAAGGTTTTCTTGATATTATCAAATCTCACTCAGGGACTGACGCTGGAAACTTAGCAGAATATTATGCAGGAATGGCTTTGTTAAACACAAAGAAGTTTCAGGCTGCGATAGATCATTTAGCAAATTTTAAAACAGACGATGCTTTTACAAATGCTACAGCACTTGGAGCAACAGGAGATGCTTATTCTGAATTGAAAAAACCAGAACAAGCCTTAGAATTTTATGTAAAAGCTGCGGAAAGTAATAAAAATGATTTGACTACACCACGTTTTTTACTAAAAGCAGGGCAAACAGCTATGTCTTTAGGTAAAAAAGCAGATGCATTAAAATATTTTACAGACATTAAAGACAATTTTGAAGCAACTCCGGAAGCTCAAAATATAGATGCTTTAATCGGAATGGCACAATAAATTCAATTAAAAATTACGAATTAAAAATTAAAAGCATTTATGTTAATTTTTAATTCGTAATTTTAAAATTTTAATTGACAAAGATGGCTACAGCAAATAAAAATTTATCTAATTACGATAAAAATACAATCCCAAACGCGAAAGACTTTCGGTTTGGGATTGTTGTTTCAGAATGGAATGATCATATTACCGAAGGATTGTATTCTGGAGTAATTGAGGCGTTAACCGATTGTGGTGCTTTGCACAAAAATATTATCCGTTGGAATGTTCCAGGAAGTTTTGAGCTCGTTTACGGAGCAAAAAAAATGATTGAAACTCAAAAACCTGACGTTGTGATTACAATAGGTTGTGTGATAAAAGGGGAAACTATGCATTTTGAGTTTGTTTGCGAAGGAGTAACACAAGGTGTAAAAGATTTGAATGTTTTATCCGATGTTCCTACTATTTTTTGTTTATTAACAGATAATACAGAGCAACAATCGATAGATAGAAGTGGTGGAATACACGGTAACAAAGGTACTGAAGCTGCTATTGCTGCAATAAAAATGGCTTATTTGAGACAACAAGCTAATTTGGGACACCAGTTTCAGTTTCAAAGTGAAAAATTATTAAGCGCAAATCAGTTGCAAATAGAAGGTTTACCTTTGAAGATTGAAGAGTAAATAAAAAATCCCGAATTTGAATTCGGGATTTTTTATTATCATTAATTGATCTATTACTTTTTTGAGTATTTTATCGAACAAAATTTGATATATGATCTAGAATAGATAAAATGAAAGAAAATATTCCTTTTATTACTTCAAAAATAATTCTAGATTAGGCTTTTTTATTCTTACCATTATTGAACCTTACTTTCTCGACAACTTGAATTTTTGGTTCTAGTTTTTTATTATTTGAAGAGGTTTTTTTCTTAAAATCGGTTTTAGGTTTAAATTCAGCTTTAGGTTTATCTGAAGCTTTTTTAGGAATTTCGGCTCTGTGCTTTGCTAAAACTTCGTTAGGGTTTTTAGGATTTTCCTTGGTTCCACGCAAGTGTATAACCAAACCGTTAAGGAAATTACGTAAAATCTGATCACCACATTCTACATAATTTTCATGTTTCTCATCACGAAAAAAAGCACCAATTTCTGATTTTGAAATCCTAAAATCTACTAATTCTAAAATTTCTACTATTTGGTCATCACGTAACATTAGTGCTACACGTAATTTTTTGAAAATATCGTTATTTGTCATGTTCTTTTATTTATTTTTCAAAGGTAATTATTTATATTGGACTAAATTCAATTGTAAAGACAAGAAAATCATTATTTGGTTTTGTTTATATTTGCATTACTTTTATAAAAATAAAATAAAATAAGACCAAAAATGACACGAATAGAAGTTTTGAATGCCATAATTAAAAAGAAAAATGTTGTAAATTATTTAGAAATAGGTGTAAATAGAGGCAAGTGTCTTTTTAATATTGTAGGGCCTAAAAATAGGTTTGCTGTAGATCCTTTTTTTAATTTTAATTTATGGAAGAAAATAAAAGCAGGAATTAAAAATTCTGCTAATTTTAATAATCAATATTTTGAAGTTACAAGCGATGATTTTTTTGCTAACAATGAAGCACTTTTATCAGAAAATAAATTAGATTTAACCTTTATAGATGGTCTTCATACTTACAAACAATCATTACAAGACACTTTAAACACGTTGAAATTTCTTGACGAAAAAGGAATTATCATTTTGCATGATTGCAATCCTCTTGACGAATTAGCAGCCTATCCTGCTCATTCTATTGATGAGGCTCGTAAGGATTTACAAAATCATAAAGATTGGAAAAATATTTGGAATGGCGATGTATGGAAAACAATAGTTTATATTAGAAAAAACCATCCAGAATTATCTGCTTTTGTTTTAAATACAGATCACGGATTGGGATTTGTGTATAAAAAACAACAAGAGAAATTGCCAGAAGTTTTTAATTCTATTACTTCTATTGATGATTTAGACTACACTTTTTTTGACAAGTATAGAAACGAATTAATAGATTTGAAACCAGTATATTATTTTCAAGAATTTTTAGCAAGTATTTAATTATGAACTCTCATCAAGAAAAAATAAGCTTATTGTCTGAAATGATTGCTTTTGCAGTTATTGATGGAGAATTACATGATCGAGAATACGATTTTTTGCTTCTAATTTCTGAAGAATTAGAAATTGAAAAAGAAACCTTTTTAGACTTATTTGATAAAAGGAATGAGCATGTAATTATTAAAGATGAGTTTAATCGAATTATACATTTTTATCGATTGGCATTATTGATGCATTGTGATGGTGTTTTACATAAAAGAGAAAAAATAGCTATTCACGAAATGGGAATTACTATGGGATTAAATCCTTTTGCCATGAATAGAATTTTAAATCTTATGGAAGATTCTCCAAGTAAAATGCTTGCCCCAGAAAAAATAATCTGTGCTTTTCAGGAGCAACATAATTAGGTTTTCGGATATTATTAATAAAAAATTAAATTCCTAAAAGTGAAGATTTCAGTAGCATTGTGTACATATAACGGAGAGCAATTTATTAAGGAGCAAATAGATTCGATATTAAATCAAACCCTGTCTGTTCATGAAATAATAATTTGTGACGATAGATCTAGCGATAATACAATTGAAATATTAGAGCAATATTCTGTCCTAAACCCTGAAATTTTTAAAATATTTATAAATGAAACTAATCTGCGAAGTGTCAAGAATTTCGAAAAAGCAATAACTTTATGTACTGGGGATGTTATTTTTCTTTCCGATCAAGATGATATTTGGAGCCTAAATAAAGTAGAAGATTATATAAATTATTTTGATAAAAATTCTAAAATAGATGTTTTAGCATCTAATGGATATTGTATAAACGAAAAATCTGAAGTCGAAGAGAAATATGCTATTTGGGATGTTCCGCAATTTTTAAGTGAGAAGAAAGTCGTGTTTAAATATTATGAATTAATTACAGAAGTTGGAAATATAGCGACAGGAGCATCGATGGCATTTAGGAAAAAAATTCTTCCAGAAATCATTCCTTTTCCAATTGTTAAAGACTTTCATCATGACGAATGGATTGCAATAATTTCGTCTAATAAAGGCGCATTCGAACTTCTAAATGAAAAATATTTTTATTATAGGATTCATAATAATCAGCAAGTAGGAGGTGTTTTTTATAATAAAACAAAGAAAAATAAAATAATGCTAACCGAAGTTTTTAATATTAATGAAGAAAAGGCATCATTATCTAGTTTTAAAAAAAGACTAAAAAAACTATCAACAGCTTACTATAGAAATCAAAATATTATTAAAAATAATACAGCATACAATGATTTGTTTAAAGAAAATAAGATTCAAATCGAATTATTATTTAATAAAATAAATAAGCTTATGTCTAAAAAATATCCATTTTCAAGCTTAGTATTGAAGTTTACGGACAAAATATCTAATAAAAGACAATTAGAAAATAAATAAATAATGAAACTAAGCATTTGCATGATTACCTATAATCACGAAGATTATCTAAAACAAGCTATAGATGGTGTGCTTATGCAAAAAACTAATTTTGATTACGAATTAGTAATTGCTAATGATAATTCTCCTGACAATTCAGATTCAATAATACAAGAATATATAAACTCACATCCAGATGGCTATAAGATAAAATATTTACACAATAAAGTAAATATCGGAATGATGCCTAATTTTATTAATGCTTTTGAAAATTGTTCAGGTAAATATATTGCGCTTTGTGAAGGAGATGATTATTGGACGGATGAATTTAAATTACAAAAACAAGTAGATTTTTTAGAAAATAATTCAGATTATGTAATATGTTTTCATCAAGCAGGAATTAATGAAAACGGTATTGAAATAGAAGATACACTAACTGTTAATACGAAGCAAACTACCACGATTGATGATTTAGCAAAAGGAAATTTTATACATACTTGTACTGTGGTTTATAAAAACAATTTATTTGATAAGTTTCCAGATTATTTTTATGAGTCACCTATTGGAGATTATTTTTTACATATGTTAAATAGTTTATATGGTAAGATTTATTGCATCAATGAAAAAATGGCAGTATATCGAGTACATGATACTTCTTATTGGTCTTCTAAAAAACAAGAAGAACGAACTCTTATATGGATAAATTTTATAAAAAACATAAAAAATAATTTTCCTAAAAAAATTCAAAAAAAATTAGAATACCAGATTGTAAAATTAGAGTTAGATTCAGGAATTAGGCCTAAAAAAATAAGTATAACAAAAAAAATTAAACTAAAAATTAAAAATATTTTTACAAAGAAAAAACAATAAATTATTATTATTTTCCCAAAATTTATAGCTTTCGATACTATAGAAAGTATAGTTAATCTTTATATATATTCTAAGTAAGATGATTTTTATAACAAATAGAAGGCAGATGTTTTAGTTAAAACATCTGCCTTCTATTTGTTAATTTTTTAAATTCTAAAAATTCCACCAAGAGTAACAGTTCTTTCTAAGAACCAAAAATGTTGACTTGCTTTGTCTGCATTATCAAAAGTAGTTTTTATATCATTCATATTAATATAACCTCCTTTTAGTTCGGTTTGTATAAAGAAATACTTGAAAAAAGTAAAGTTTAAACCAGCTTTTGCCGAAAGACCATAACCAGAAATATGAAAATCATCATGGCGTTCTTTGCCTAATAATTTTGCGTTAGTTTTTGGATATAGAAGGCCAATACCAACACCTTCAGTAAAATTAACCTGAAATTTGTCAGTATTTGGTAAACCAATAATTTTAGAGATATCATCAACACGAGAAAACTCAGTATTTACATAATTTAAACCATCAGTATGTTCGTATGTCAAAAAATCTTCGGTTAGTAAAACTTGGTTGTTGGGTAACGTTTCTCCAAAAGTTCCTTGACCATTATAATATCCTGTATAATTTACCGCTTTGTCCTGAAACATTACATATTTCATGTGGTCTACACCAATCGAAATGTTGTATTTATCGGTAATAAAATAACCCAATCTAAAATTAGTTTGAGGAATTGTCATTCTTCCTGGATTTATATAATCTATATGCCAACCCTTAGGCTTGTCTTCTGCAGTAACGTCGTATAAAGTAAAATCATAATCGGCACCTGTAAAATGTATGTCTGATTTTGAATAATTATCTCTATTCCCTCCCCAAAAAATATAAAATTTACCTTTGTTGTGAGCAGTATATTTTTCTGGTGTAATATTATCAGT
This sequence comes from Flavobacterium sp., assembly GCF_039932285.1. GTDB lineage: Bacteria > Bacteroidota > Bacteroidia > Flavobacteriales > Flavobacteriaceae > Flavobacterium. The sequence continues at coordinate 5,016 of NZ_JBDTQE010000024.1, read as the reverse complement.
ATTTTGAGAAAAACCAGTAAATGTTAGCAGTAGAAAAAGTATGTAAAGTATTTTTTTCATTATATTTTTAAATTTTAGTGTCTTAAAAATTATTTATTGTTTGTCTAATAGCAACTAATTTAGTCATTAATCCTTCAAAATAATCTAGATGAAGCATATTAGCTCCATCGCTTTTTGCATTTGCAGGATCAAAATGAGTTTCTATAAAAATCCCATCTACACCTACAGCTATTCCAGCTTTGGCAATCGTTTCAATCATGTCAGGACGACCACCAGTTACGCCAGCCACTTGATTGGGTTGTTGTAAAGAATGTGTTACATCTAAAACGGTTGTTGCCATAGTTTGCATGGTGGGAATACCACGGAAATCGACAATCATGTCTTGATATCCAAACATAGAACCTCTGTCTGTTACCATTACATTTTGGTTGTTGCAATCCAATACTTTCTGAACGGCGTGTTTCATACTTTCTGGACTCATAAATTGTCCTTTTTTCAAATTAACTGTTTTTCCAGTATTGGCAGCAGCGACAACTAAATCTGTTTGACGTACTAAAAATGCTGGGATTTGTAATACATCAACATATTCGGCAGCCATAACAGCATCTTCATTGGTATGAATGTCGGTTACTGTTGGAACTCCAAATTCTTTGGCCACTTTCTGAAGAATTTTTAAAGCTTTTTCGTCACCAATTCCAGAGAAGCTATCAATTCTAGAACGGTTTGCTTTTTTGAAAGAACCTTTAAATACATAAGGAATTTGTAATTTATCAGTAATTCCAACTAGTTTTTCTGCAATTCTCATTGCCATTTCCTCCCCTTCAATAGCGCATGGACCAGCTAGTATAAAGAAATTTCCACTATCTAAGTGTTTTATATTGGGGATATTTTTTAAATTCATATGTAGATAATATTTGATTTTATTTGAATATGGTATATTTATGAGGAAATCTTCATTTGTGTTGGTGTTTTAATCATCATAAATATTTCATGTGTTGTAAATTTTTTGCAAATATACCAATTATTTCAATCGGTTAATTCGAGTTTAACTTTTCTATTTTATTAGTGCATTGCATCGGCAGGATTAATTTTATTTTTTCCTTTTTTTATGAGAAAAATAATAGGAATGCAACATAGAAACATGATTCCAAGATATAAGAAAATATCCATATAAGACATTACCGTACTTTGTTTCATAACAGTAAAATCGATTACTTGGTAAGCTTTGTTTAATGCTTCATTTGTACTAAATCCTTTCGACATAAATCCTTTTTGCAAAATTTGAATTCTTTGTTGTACTTCTAATCTACTTCCGTCAAGATGTGCAATCAAATCTACTCTGTGTTTCTGACTAAATCGGGTAATAAATGTAGTAATAATTGCAATACCAAATGAACCTCCTAGTTGTCTCATCATTCCTGTAAATGCTGCTCCTTCTCCAATATTTTTCCCTTTTAATGTAGATAATGATAATGTCGTAATAGGGACAAACAATAATCCCAAACCTATACCTCTCAATATTAATGGCCAGAAAAAATGTTCTACGCCTGTATCAGGTGTCATTACGTTATGCATCCAAAAAGTAAAGAAAAAGAACACTAAAAATCCAACACCAATCATATAGCCTTGCGGAACTCCTTTTTGAATCATTCTTCCTACAAATGGCATTAAAATCGCTGTTGTAATTGAACCAGGAATTAATAACAATCCTGCATCAGTGGCTGTCCAACCTAATATTGATTGGGTATAAATAGGAATGACTAGTGTAGATCCGTATAATCCAAAGCCGAGTATAAATCCCAGAAGAATCCCAATTCGTAAATTTCCGTCTTTTAAAACACTTAAGTTTACAATAGGATGCTTGTAAGTGAGTTCTCTCCATATAAAAGCGAGTAAACCAGTTATTGAAACGACAGATAAAGTTACAATAGTTGAATTACTAAACCAATCGTCTTGTTGCCCGTGTTCTAAAACAAACTGTAAAGAACCAATAAACGCTGCTAAGAAAAGAATTCCCCACCAATCGACTTGATTTGCTTTCAATTTTTCGCCGTATTTTGGACTTCTCACAAAAGTTAATGTCAAGAATGTAGCAATTATACCTAATGGAATATTGATATAAAATATATAAGGCCAAGAAAAATGATCGACTAAATAACCACCTAATGGCGGACCCAAAGTTGGACCTACAATAACACCCATTCCGTAAATGGCTTGTGCCATTCCACGTTTTGCCATAGGGTAACTTTCTGTAATAATGGTTTGAGCAGTTACTAATAGCGCACCACCACCCAATCCTTGGATAAATCTAAAGGCAACTAATTCCCATATATTGGAAGCATTTCCGCAAAGAAAAGAGGCTACGGTGAAAATAATGATGGATACGGCAAAATAATTTCGTCTCCCAAATTGCTGTGACAACCAACTGGTCATTGGGATTACAATTACATTCGCAATAGCATAAGCTGTGATTACCCAAGCTACATCTGTAAGTGTTGCGCCTAAACTTCCACGCATATTGGTTAGTGCTACGTTTACGATAGTTGTATCTACTATTTCTAGTAACGCACAAAGTACTGCTGTAATGGTAATAATAATTCTTCGAAAACCGTATTCTACTAAATCGTCTGCTACTACTGCTGTTGCCATAATTGATAATTAGCAATTAATAATTTGTTTTGAACGGAATGCCATAGCCCTGACAGAAGTGGAAATCCTTTTTGAGGTTTTTCCCGAAAAAAGATTGCAACAAATGGCAGGAAAAAGCTCCTAATAAAATTATTTAATATGTACATCTACATCTACATTCATTCCTGGACGCAATAATTTTATTTTTGATGTATCATTAGTCACGTTAAGGCTAATTTTTACTGGCAAGCGTTGAATTGTTTTCACAAAGTTTCCTGTAGCATTATCTGGAGGTAAAATAGAGAAACGAGCACCAGTTGCAGGAGAAAATGAAGCAATAGTCCCTTCAAATTCAGTATCTGGGAAAGCATCTGCTTTGATCGTTACTTTTTGACCTTCGACCATTTTATCTAGTTGAGTTTCTTTGAAATTAGCAATAATCCAAACATCTTGATTATTGATGACATAAAATAAAGATTGTCCTGGTTGAATGAATTGTCCAGGTTGCACAGCAATTTTTGATACTTGTCCGTCAATGGCTGCGGTTACAACTGTATAATTCAAATTTAATTTTGCAGCATCTAAAACTGCTTGTGCACGTTTAATGTTGGCCGCAGCTACTTCCGCTTGTTTTGATGAAACATTAGATCTGGATGAAGCTACTGTTTTTTGATAAGAAGTCGCTTTTTGTTGTTCTTGTAAAATATTTAATTGACTTTGGGCTTCTAATTTTGCAGCTTCCGCTTGTTCAAATTGTTGTTTGGTAATTGAATGATTTTTATACAAATTGTTGTAACGCTCATAATCATTCGAAGCTCTATTTAATCTGATTTTTGCAGTTTCAATACTTCCGCTAGCTGATTGAATATTTGCGTCAGAAACAGAAACATTTGCCTGCGCTGTTCCGACATCTGCTCTTGAAACTGCATAACCTTCTTCAGCACCAATTAATGCTGCTTTAGCTTCTTCTACTTTTATAATATAATCTCTATTATCAATGGTAAATAAAGTGTCTCCTTTTTTTACCATTTGGTTGTCTTTTACATACACTTTTGTAATATATCCGGTAACTCTTGGAATTATTGGATTCATATTTTTCTCTACTTGAGCGTCATCTGTGGTTTCGTGAGCTAATGAATGAACATATTTGTAAACTCCGTAAGTTCCGCCTAAAAGTATTAAAACTGAGAAAATAAGTATAAATTTTTTATTTGTTTTTTTCTTTTCCATTATGATGAAATATTTAGTTTTTAGATAAGTTGAATGAATTGATTAGTTTTCCAGAAGCAAATTGCAATTGGTAATATTTTAAAGCTATATCTGCTTGAGATAATGCCAGATTTATTTTAGTTTGAAGTTGTTGAACATCGGCTTCTAACAAATCATTAGTTGTAGATAAACTATTGTCGTATTTATCTTTTATAATTCTATAGTTTTCGGTTGCTTGTTCAACAGCTTGGGTGTAAACCAAATTTTGTTTTAAAGAAAGGGCATAGTTTTCTTGAGCTTCGTGTGTTTCTTCTTTTATTTTATTGGTTAAAATGGTAACCGCTGTTTTGGTTTGCTCTGATTTGCTTTTGGCTAGCTTAACTTCTTTTCCATTTTTGAAAATAGAAGCTAAATCATAACTCAATCCAACGCCAACATTCATTGCATTCGTTACAGTTATAACATCTTTAAGGTCGAAAGCAATATAACCACCAACTAAGGCTAATGAAGGGTAATAACCACTTTTTGCTACTTTTATTCCAGCTTCAGAAGCTTTTTCTTGGTAACTTAAGGCTTCTAAATCATTTCGCTGTCCGCTTGTTTCTAACGTTTTATTTTTTTGCATATCGTTTTTGATGGTTTCAATATCAATATCGATTTGGGTATTTTCAGGCAATTGTAAAAGTGTTACCAATTGGTAATTAATTACACTAACATTTTTATTAGCCGTGTCTAATGAAAGTTGTACGTTTGATTCCTGCAATTGTGCTTTCAATAAATCATTTCGTGCCATCAAACCGTTATCGACCATTGCCGAAAAATCTTTGGTACGTTGTTGCGCACTTTTCAAGTTGTCTTCAATTAGTGTTGCTGTTTGTTGTGATTGAAATAATTTAGCAAATAATTCCACCACATAAATACCTAATTGTTCTTTTGTATTTGCAGCATTTGCTGTTTCAGCTTTGTACAAATTTTCTGAAGCAGAAATGCTGTTTTTTAATTTAAATCCATTAAAAATGGGCATAGAAACATTGGCTTGACCTAAAAAAAGTTGGCTTACTTTTATTGGAGCCGATGAACTTTCGCTAGAAGAACCACCCAATTTAATTTTCGAATCTACAGTTGCATTTGTTAGTTGTAAAAATTGCCCTGAAATCTTCAAACTTGGATACTGATTGT
>NZ_JBDTQE010000023.1:0-36313 GCF_039932285.1 Flavobacterium sp. | reverse complement strand
ACGACCTGCTGATTACAAATCAGCTGCTCTAGCCAACTGAGCTACGCTGGCAATTAAATAAAAAAGTCCGCTATTTCTAACGGACTGCAAATGTATGTATTTTATTTAGTAATCAAAACTTTTTTTAGAAAAAATTATCTAAATATGTGCTTTGATTTTTTCTTTTCTTTTTAACAATAATCTTTCTAGAGATTCTGAAGCTAACTCCACTCCTTCTTCAAATGTTTTGCATTGCTTTTTTACAACAAATTCGTCCCCAGGAACTATAACTTTCACTTCAACTACTTTATTTTCTTTGTCACTGGTTTTTTCGACCTTAAGAAATACATCATACGACACTATCTTGTCATAAAATTTTTCTAATTTAACTATTCTCTCTTCTACAAAATCCACTAGTTTTTTGTCAACATTAAAGTTAACTGCATGAACATTTACCTTCATAATTTATAAATTTTGGTTAAACAATGTGAAGAATTATTTTTGATTTCTAGGATGCGCATTTTGGTAAACATATTTAAGTTCTGCTAAACTTGAATTTGTGTAAACTTGGGTTGACGCAAGACTTGAGTGACCTAACAATTCTTTGATCGAATTCAAATCGGCTCCGTGATTAAGCATATGAGTTGCAAATGTATGCCGAAGCATGTGCGGACTTTTTTTTACTTTCTCGGAGACATTACTAAAGTAGTCATTTATTAATCGATACACAAATGTTTCGTTGGCTTTATTTCCGTTTAAAAGTAAAATTAAATGATTATCATCTACAATTAACGGAAGTTGTTTTCTTTCAGCTAGATATACTTTTACATATTGTGTAATTACTGGCAGCAATGGTATTATTCTTTCTTTATTTCTTTTACCAATAACTTTAATTGTGCCGTTTAGCAAGTCAATGTTTGATATTTGGAGTGAGATAAGTTCCGAACGTCGAATTCCTGTGGTATAGAATAAATCGATAATTAGTTTATCTCTTATTCCTTCAAAGCCTTCTTTATATTGTATTTGAGTTAACACTTTATCGAGTTCTTCTTCCGAAAATGGAATTTGAATTTTTTTAAAAGTTTTAAGAGCTTTATGTTTTAACAAAGGATTTATTTCTATTTGTTTGGTTTTTAATAGAAATTTATAAAATGCTTTAAGTGAAGCTATTTTTCTGTTTACCGATGTATTACTCATTTCTGCATCGACCATCGAAACTACCCAACTTCTTACTAAGGTATAAGAAACTTCTTCGAGTGGTGTATTGTCGAAATCTTTTTTAAGAAATTTTTGAAAAAACTGCAAGTCTTTACCATAAGTCAATGCCGTAAGTAAGGAATAGTTTTTTTCTTTAAGTAAGTAATCTTGAAATTTTTGTTGGTTTGATTGCATAAAAAAATCGTTAGTATAAAAGTACAAAACTTATATAACTAACGATTTATATTTATTGAAAATTATTTATAAATTTTCTAAGCCTTCTCTCATGTTTTGAACATAAGCTGCTTTTTGAATCATCGCTCTGTTTATAACAGAAGGTTTGATGAAAGCTTGACGTTTTCTCAATTGTCTTACGACTCCTGTTTTGTCAAATTTTCTCTTATAGCGCTTTAATGCTCTATCGATATTTTCTCCGTCTTTAATTGGTATAATTAACATAATATAGACACCTCCTCTCGTTAAGGGTGCAAACTTAAAAAAAAAATATTAATTATAAGTTATGAATTATGAATTATTTTACGGCTGGCTTATAATTTTGTTTGTCGATTATCATTTTAGATAAAATTTCTTTTAGAATTTCAGAGGTTCCACCTCCAATTGGCCCTAAACGGCTATCTCTTAACAAACGAGCTAACGGATATTCTTCCATATAACCGTAACCTCCTAACATTTGAAGACAATCATAAATTGCTAAATCCGCTACTTTTGTCGATTTTAATTTGGCCATAGTAGCTTCTTTAACTACATATTCACCTTTATCTAACCTAGCAACTGCTGCATAATTAAATATTTTGCAGTGTTCAACCTCTGTAGCATGCTCAACCATCGTATGTCTTAAAGCCTGAAACTTATTTATAGTAGTACCGAATGCTTCCCGTTGCGACATATATTCAATTGTATAATCAATAGCATATTCTGCTCTTGCGTGCGCATTGACAGCCATAATTAATCTTTCTAAAGCAAAATGTTGCATGATATAAGGAAATCCTTTTCCTTCTTCTCCCATTAAATTTTCTTCAGGAATTTCAACATTATCAAATGCAATTTCAGCAGTATCTGAGGCTCTCCAACCTAATTTATCTAATTTTGTAGCTGCTATTCCATTTAAATTTGTATCTACTAAAAACATACTAATTCCTTTATTTCCAAGCTCTGGACTTGTTTTTGCAGCAACTACATAATAATCAGCATATACGCCGTTTGTTATAAATGTTTTAGAACCATTTATCACGTATTTATTCCCTATTTTTACAGCAGTTGTTCTCATACCAGCAACATCACTACCCCCAAAAGGTTCGCTAATACACATTGCGCCTATTTTATCACCGGAAATACTTGGCGCTAAATAATCTTGCTTAATTCGTTCGTCCCCTTCAGCATTCAAATGTGTCATGGCTAAATAAGCATGTGCCCACATTGCTGCAGCGAAACCAGAAGATTTTATTTTTTGAAGTTCTTCTAAAAACACAACCGTATAAAACAAATCTAAATTTAATCCGCCATAAGCTTCAGGATATGCTATTCCGAAAAAGCCCATTTCTCCAAATTTTTTCCAAATAAAGCGCTCTATTGAACCTGTTTTTTCCCATTTTTCGACATGAGGAACTACTTCTTTTTGCAAAAAATCTTGCAAACTTTTTCTGAATAATTCGTGTTCTTCTGTAAAATATATTGAATTCATATAACTAAGGCAATTTTAAAAATATTGTTTTTTTTTAGAATTTCAAATATAAGGCAATAATCTTTATTTTATCGACAGGAAAACCCTTAATTTTTGTTAAATCCTCAATATTCTTGATTCCGTTATTCATACTTCGATAAGTCACAATTTCTTTGGCTAAAGCATATTTAAAATATGGAAATTTTGTTAATTCTTTAGTGGAAATATTATTAAGATCTATTTTATTGATTGTTGAAGTTCCAGAAACTTTAAAATGAGAATTTAATTGATCTATTACTTCTGATGATAATCCCCAAATATCTTGCATTTGATCCATGCTAACAAACGAACCAAGAACTTCTTTTTGTTTCAGAATCCTATCGGAAATAGCATCGCCTATTCCATAAATTTTCATCAAATCATCTTTTGAAGCATCATTGATATTAATAATTATAATTTTTTCTTTTTTATTATAATCTTTATAATTAGAATTTCCGTAAGATGCATAACTGTTTTTATTTGTGACCCAATCTGGAAATTTAAAATAAGGAGCCATTACAGCTAGCAACGAATCAGAAACTTGTGTGACTTTTTGAAATTCTTTCGCAGAATTTACATATTTATTGGTTTTTCTGAAAGCCAACAATCTATCTATTTCCGAAACTTTCATTCCTAGTTTATAGCCTTTAAAATCGTTAATAAAGTTCGGATTAAAAGGATATATCTTATAAGTATCTTCTCTAGCAACAGATTTCATCGAATCAATTTCTATTTGCATCGAAAGCCATTTTTCTTCTTCTTTTGTAGTTACTTTTTTGGTTGAAAAATCGACAAAAAAGTATAGTAATTGCAACGTAATTATTAAACCAGCTAATAACGCCAAACCTATTTTTTGCTCTTTATTAAAAATGAAATATTGTTTGAAATTCATAAGCTATAAATCGAAAACTGAAGATCTTTTAGCTCGCACTAAATCCTTTAATTTTATTAAAAATCCTAATGTTAAGTAAACGCCAAACCACAATCCTGCGGTTACAAACGAAATATAAATAAAAAACAAACGCACACTATTGGCCCGCATTCCCAGTCTGTCGGCAAGACGAGATGCAATATGAAAACCTTGTTTTTCGAAAAGATATTTTAGTTTGATAACGAATCCCATCTTTGTTTATTCGTGGATTTAGTTATTTGTTTGTTCGTTTTGTAAATCTACAAAAAAATCTAATTATCTAATTTTCTTAGAAGTCAAATTTTCTAATTTTTTAAAAGTTCTAACCCAACTGCACATTGCAAACATTTACTTTTATTACAATACTCGTTCTTAAGTTGCAATAATGATTGGGTTTCGAAAGCGCTTTTTGATGTAATTCCTATTGTATTAAATTTATCCATAATTGCATTTTTCTCGGGAGATATGTTTTCTAAAAAGGCAATATTTTCTTCTGATGTTTCTTTACCCAAACTTTTTTCGTAAGCAAATCGAAAAGGAATAATCGTGTTAATGATTAATAAATCGACAAATGATTTAGACAAAAATTTTGACTTCTTCGGACTTTCTTTATCAAAATTGTAGTGCGTTTTCCAATATTCCGAAACCGAAACATTGAAGACTTGATATAATTCTTCGATATTTTTTGCGCTAATTACTTTTGAAAATAAATTTTGATGTGTGTGATACAAATTTGCCAGTTGCGACAATCGTACCGTGGGGAAATTATCTGGTCGATGTTTGAAAAATTGAACCGAATTTATAAAAATATTTTCTAGCTGATATTTATTTTGAATATAATTCCAACGTTGTTTCAAGTCTTTAAAACAAGTATCTTCTTTGTTAGTTTCTAACAAATTTGCTCGACCAAATAAAATAGCTTCTAAGTTTTCAATTTCAAAAACTTCTTTACGAATGATAGAAAATGGAATAGATTGTGCTATTTTAAAAAAAGATTCTCCATTCATATTCAAACCAAAATTTTTTGCTAAAAAACAGAAAAAAGTAGTTTCCCAATCATTATGATTTTCTAAAAGTAAAATTTCAATTGGATTTGATTTTCTTTCTAATCGCTCGAAAAACAAACGTTCTTGCCAATTTTTTAAAACAAAATCTGGAATGGTTTTTATTTCGTTTTCGCAATAAATCCATGATTTAGTAGCTTTTAATTTTTCGTATTGATGAATTAATGTTGGAGAAATCTGATTTTTGAGTTCTAAAACTGGAATTTCTGAGTTATCTTTTCTAAAGATAGCTGCATCGTGTTCCCAAACTACATGCAAAATAACCGAATCATAATTATCGTCTCGCTCATGATTGTGTATGTACCAATCTGAGGATTTGAGATGAATTTCGATATTTCCTGCCCATTTTTGCTGGTCGATTTCTATTTGTGCATTAAAAAAATCCGGTCCTGCGAGTTGTGTAAATTCTCCAACTTTTATAATTGATACATTTTCCCCCGATGTAGTATTTAAATTTGTGAAATCAAACTTTTTGTATTGCCAGATATAGTGGAGAAAATCTTCTTTCATTGTAATTGTTTTATAGGCTTATAAATGAAATACTAAAGTAATAAAAAATCCCTGACAAGTTTTAAAAAACCTATCAGGGATATTTATATTAACAATTATTTTATAGAACCGATAATGTCATATTTAGTAATAATATGATGATTTCCGTTTCCTAAATCGACTAAAACAGCTTGGTTTTCTTTGGTAAACAATTTAGAAACTTCTTCGATTGCTGTTCCTGTTTTTACAATTGGATATGGTTTTCCCATGATTTCACGAATAGGTTTATCAGCTACATTTTTATCATTCACATAACTTTGAAACAAATCAGATTCATCTACAGAACCTACAAAACCTGTAATATCTATTACTGGAATTTGAGATATTTTGTATTTACGCATACGCTCGATAGCGTGCGAAACCAACTCTTCAGTACGAACAATCACTAATGGTTTGTCTATATGATCTTTGATTATGTCTTCGGCTTTTGTAATTTCTTCATCAAGAAAACCACGTTCGCGCATCCAATCATCGTTGAACATTTTTCCTATATATCGACTTCCTGAATCATGAAATAATACAACAACGACATCTTCTGGCTTGAAATGTTCCTTCAATTGCAACAATCCTTTTATTGCTGAACCTGCTGAATTTCCTACAAAAATACCTTCTTCTAATGCAATTTTACGAGTATAAACAGCAGCATCTTTGTCGGTAACTTTTGTAAAACCATCAATAATATCGAAATCGACATTTTTAGGTAGAATGTCTTCTCCAATACCTTCAGTTATGTACGAATATATTTCATTTTCGTCGAAAATACCTGTTTCATGGTATTTTTTGAATACAGAACCATAAGTATCTATTCCCCAGATTTTGATATTTGGATTTTTTTCTTTCAAAAACTTCCCTACGCCAGAGATTGTGCCTCCAGTTCCTACTCCAACGACAAAATGTGTAATTTTACCGTCAGTTTGTTCCCAAATTTCTGGTCCAGTTTGTTCGTAATGTGCTATTGCATTACTCGGATTATCATACTGATTTACATACCAAGAATTTGGTGTTTCTTCTCCTAATTTTTTTGAAACTGAGTAATAAGAACGCGGATCTGTTGGTTCTACGTCAGTAGGACAAACGACTACCTTTGCTCCTACAGCACGAAGTATATCGCATTTTTCTTTAGATTGTTTGTCTGATATTACACAAATTAGTTTGTATCCTTTTACAATTGCTACCAGAGCTAATCCCATTCCTGTGTTTCCTGAAGTTCCTTCAATAATAGTTCCTCCTGGTTTTAAACGACCATCAGCTTCGGCATCTTCTATCATTTTTATAGCCATACGGTCTTTGACCGAATTTCCTGGATTGAAGGTTTCTACTTTTGCAAGGACTAATGCGCTAACTTCTTTTGTTATTTTATTTAATCTAACTAATGGTGTGTTACCAATAGTTCCTAGTATGTTTTCTGAATATTTCATTGTTGTTTTTAATTAAGGTTTTTGATTACAAAAATCGGAACCTACAAATTTATATGCAAAGATACATATTAGATTTATAATTGTGAAATGGAATGTTATTTGCGTGAGGGATAGCAGTGGAAATCCTCCCGATTTTTCTTCGGGAGATTGTAACGAATAGCCCGACCCTTGGGTCACGCTCAAATTTTGAGTAAAATGATTTTATTGAAAAAATGTCCAGACTAAACCAAATCGAACTATAAAATCTTTATAAGGATAATTGGGTGCGGAATAGTAATTTCGACCTGTAAAACTCGAATTTAAATGTTCCGCTTTTAGGAATATTCTGGCTTGACGCACTCGTGCATTGATGAAGAAGTCGACTAATGGAAAATTACCAATTTTTGTCTTTTCTTGAACATAAAATTCACCAATTAACGGATTATAATCGTTTGCATAGTATTTTGTAAAGGTTTGAAACGTGAATCCTGTTTGCAAATACATCGCTTTTTTGAAAACGTAATCAGAAAAATATAAGGTGTTTCTAGTAACTAATTTGGGCACATTTAGGACATTGTCGTTTTGAGTAACTTGTTGAAACAAAACAGTATTGTCTAAAGCAAATTTTCTGAATTTTAGCTCTTTGTTTATTTTTAAAGAAAGATAATTTATTGTCTTATTATATTGTTTTGGTGTTGAAATAATGATAGTGTCCAATGTATCATCATCACTAAAATACAAATAGTCATCTAATCTGGTTAGTTGCGCTTCAGCAGAAAGCCATTGTGTATTGGCTTTTAGCTTGATGGTGTTTGTTTTTTCATTTTTGAAATTATTATACCAATTGTAATTCACAAAACTACTTTGATACAAAGTATAATTCAAATCCGGCACTTTGCTTTGGTTTAAATATTGTGCTGAGAAATTATTTTTCTCGTTCCATTTGTATTGTGCAGAAATATCTAAAGTAGAAAATGTTTGTTTTGAAATTGATTTAGAAAACAGAGCTTCTCCTTTTAGTTTATTTTTAGAATACAAATATTTTCCTCCAACGGCATTAAGTTTATCGTTATTTAAATTAGGAACTGAAACCAGATTATTAGAAATTATAAGTCTTTTGTACAAATAATTATATTGATAATTTTCTATAAAAAACTGAAAATCTCCTAGTGTTTTATTAGAGAAACTTCCACCTAACTTATTATAAGCTATATTATTTCTAGTCACATCGAAATAATTAGACGTAACATATCCATTTCCAAATCTTTCTATTGCTGATTTAGCACTAAATTCAAACATTTTAGTTTCGTAGCTAAACTGATGGTTTATAGATATATTATTCTCACTTTCTTTAGAATTTATTCTAAAAGAATGGTCTAGGAAATACCTTTTCCCTTTTAGTAAAGATTTAGCATCCTCGAAATAAACTTCTAGTCGAGAACGTTGTGTAAACTGCGAATTCCCAGATTCAAAATCTGAAAGATTAGAAACTCCTCCATCTTCTCCATTTAAAGCATCTTGACTGGTATAATGAAAATTAGCTAAGTATCTTTTGTTTTTTGAAAAATAACTGGTTGTAAATCTAAAATTACCTGAACTAGACAAAGAATTTATATATTTTCCTAAAGAGCGTAATCCTTTGTAAGCGATAGAAAAATTGAGTTGTTTAGAAGTATTTAAAGTAATAAATGCATCGACAGATTGTCCTTGTCCTAAAGTGGTTTTAAAATACAATTCGGTAATTGGAGTCGCTACCGAATAGTAATTAATCTCTTTTGCTTTAATATAATTGAAATGTTTTGCTTTAAAACCAAATTCAGGGAAAGTATTTGGATTATATATACCAAAATCTAATGTATTATAGGTTTGCGCATCGTTTGCAAAAGGTAATAATCCGAAATTATCTTTACGCAGGTGATTAAATTTATAGTCACTTTTTATTGTTAAAGATGTATCTACATAGGTTGTATCTTTTTGCAAAGTAACAATACGATACATGTTTATAGGTGCTTTGGGGTTTTCTTTGGGTTTGTCACGCAAAGATTTTTTTATACTGTCGTTTTTGTTTATAGACACTCTATCTACTTGCGCAAAAGAACCAATAGTAAAAATGAATAATAAGAATGTAAAAATGTGCTTCATATAATAGGATCTGTTGCAAAAATACACAAATATTATACATAAAAAAAGCCCACCAATTGGTGGGCTTTAAATATTTAAAGAAAATTATTTAATTATTGTGCCCAAAAAGGCGAATAAGCATTTACAGCAAATATTTGATCTAAACTAACATTTGGCACGTTAGCAGAGTTTGTTGTGTACTCAGACGTAGGATATAATAATCTTTTAGGCTTATTAGTACGTGTAGCATTAGCTGTAATAGCCAAAGGAACATTAGGATAACCTGTTCTAACAATATCTAGAAAAGGTTCGATACCACTAATACCACATAAAGCAATCCATTTTTGAGTCATGATAGCCTCAATTTTATTTGGAGTACCATTCCAACCTAAACCTTGCTTAGTGTCAATTGCAGCTAAATAAGAAACAGCTGAAATATCTGCTAAAGGAGCAGTAGCTAAATCCTTACTATGGTAAGCAAAAGAAGCAGAGATACCAGCATCAAAATATGTTTTACCATCATATCCAGAAAAATCTGGAAATACTTGAGAAGCTTCAGATATTAAAAAATCAGCCTCAGACAAAGTCATAACATACCCATCCTTTGTAGCTCCATTAGCTTGAGCATCAGCAGCATTCGCACCTGTATACCCAGTTATACCAACACCCAACAAAGAAAGTGGATTTACAGCTGTACCACCAGCTGCTATTGTAACATCTCCTTGTATACAACCTCTAATACTTGATCCTGAATAAGCTCTAAAAATTCTATTTCGTCTAGCATCTAAGATACCTAAAGAGTTAATATGAGTGTTATTTTCAGTTCCCATTAATACATTAGCCATATATCCAGAGGCAACAGTAAAGTTTCTACTTGTATTAGCAGTAGAACCAGTAACAGAAGGCCCCCAATTGCTATAGAATGGATTATTTTGAGCTAAAACAGCAGCAGAATAACCCGGATTTATCGTCACATCAGATGTAATAAAATCATTATTGGCTGCTAATATAGGTAATCTAGTCGCTTTTAATGTTGCTAAATCAGTTCCTAATTGCGCATTAGATAATCCCGAAAGTCTTAACCACATTTTCAATTCTACTGTATTTGCAAAAGAAACCCAACCGTTTAAATCACCTCCAAACATAACATCTTGACCATTTAATGGAAGTGCATTTGATGGAGCATTAATTATTAAATTTCTAGCAACTTCTAACTGATTAATTAAATCTAAATAAATCTTTTTATCATCGTCATATTTAGGCGTTAAGTTATCACCACGTTGCCATGCTTCACTATAAGGAGCATCACCATATAAATCTACAATATATTGCATATAGTATGATTTCATGATTTTACTTACTGCAATATAGTTATCATAATCACCTGTAGGATTAGGATACTTAGTAATATTATCTAAATGACCTATTCCAAGATATCCATTATCCCATATCACAGCTCTTGTTGCTGTAGTAAAGTCCATTGTAAATTCTGTTCTATAACCACCAGTAAAGGCATACACATTACTAGCCCATGAATTAGACATTACGTTTCCGTACTCATTCATACTTATAGCTTGGTTTCTAAAAGGAATAACCAATGCAGCAGCCAATAAATTCTCAGGAGTTGTTTGAGAAAGATCTGGGTTATTTGGGTCTGTATTAACATCTAGATAATCAGTACAAGACGTTAATAAAACCAAACCAATAAAAATATAAATTATTTTTTTCATATTATTTAGTTTTAAAAAGTTAGATTAATACTAAAACCGTATGTTTTAGTAGAAGGATATTGTCCAGTTTGAATATACCCAAGACCATTATTACTTGTATTTAATGCAGTAGCTCTAAGTGAACCATTTGTATTAGATGCAGAATATAAGTTAGAAGCTTCTGGATCAGCATATCCTTTGTTACCTTTAGCAAGTTGAATAAATGGATTTCTCGCATTTACACCAAATCTTAAAGAAGAAAGATGCAATTTATCTGTAATTTTAGAAGGTAATCCATAACTTAATGCAATCTCACGAATTTTTAAAGCTGTACCATCAATTAAATTGAATTCTCCAACTCTAGAAACAGCACCATAATAATCAATTACACCTGTACCAGCAGCATAACCAACAGCAGAAGTTACTAAAGGAACTGTATTTCCATCGTTTGCAGTATATACTCCTGAACCTGGCGCTGTTTCTACAGAAGAGTTAGGATAAACAAATCCTAAATCACGATCAAACTCTGCAGAATCTGATAAGTGACCAGACCAAGTTAAGTTATATTTAGTTTCAGACAAGAAAGATGCTCCAGCTCTATAATCACCAGAAACAGCTAATCTCAATCCTTTCCAGTCAAAGCTATTAGAAAAGTTTACAATGTAATCAGGTGTAGCTTTACCTAAATTAGAAAGATTAGAATTAATTACAGGAACTCCATTAGCCCCTATAACAACTCTTCCTTGATCATCTCTAAGAAAAGTAGTCCCTTTTATCATTGGAAATTCTTCTCCAACAACAGCATAACTACCACCTACTATATTACTAACAGTTCCTCCATTAAATAACAAAAGCTCTGTTGCACCACCTCCTAAAAACTTAACAACTGTCTTATTCGCACTATAACCTACTCTACCACTCCATGTAAAACTTTCTGTTTTGATAGGAGTAAAACCTAAATCAATTTCGAAACCTTTATTATCCATCTCACCAATATTTTGCTTTTGAGTTTGTAAAGCAGAAGAAGAAGAAGAACCAATTCTAGTAATCAAATCTCTTACATTAGATTTATAATAAGAACCATCAAGAGTTAATCTATTATTAAAAAATCCTAAACTAATACCTGCTTCTAAAGTATTTACTCTTTCAGGAGTAATTAAGGCATCAGTTGGGTTAAGATTTGGGTTATATGACGACAAGCTACCATAAGGAAATCCTGCAGATAACAAGGCTACCTCACTCAATTCGTAAGTATTTATTGGAGACGCATTACCAACTACAGAGTAGTTCCCAAATAATTTAGTGTAATTTAAAATTTTATTATCTTTTAGACTAGCAAAAGCCTTAGTAGGAACAAAAGACAAACCACCAGAATAATAAAGAGGAATAGCCCCATTTGTAACATTCTTAGAAACTAAAACCGATGAGAAATCTTTACGCACAGTTCCATTCAAAAACAGATAATCTCTGAAACCTAAATCCATATTACCAAAAAATGAGTATTTTCTAGTTCTAACTTCATTATTAGTTAATTGTCTTGGTTGTGCAGGACTTAATACATTTTGAATATGATACCATCCATCAATCTCTAAATCAGTACCACCTTGAGAAATTGTTCTAGACAATCTATCAGTCAAATTGTTACCAAGATTTAACTTAAATGATAAGTCTTTAGTTAAATCATAATTAAAATTTAACACTAAATCACCATAATAATTTCTACTATTAGTAGCAGTATTATAATATGAAGATTGTTGAGACACATCACCTCCACCAGGATTACTTACATCATCAAATTGATTAGAATATTGTTGCTGATTAGAACCAGTAGTTTGAATGTTAGCCAAATAACTAACATCAAAGTGACTATTGAATTTATATCCAAGATTTGCACTACCATTAAAAAATTCACTACCTCTATCTAATCTATCATTTTTTCTTACCCAAAATGGATTAGCATAGTACGCATTCCAACCTTGTCCAGGACCAGAATTAGCAAATAATCCAACCGGAATATTTGATGCAGCTTGCAATAATTGTAAAAGATCATTTTCAGAATCTGATTGGCTAGTTTTTGTAGAAATGTAATTTACATTTCCATCAAAATTCCATTTACCAACTTTTTTTCCTCCTTTAAAAATAAATGAATTTCTTTTCAAACCATCACCATCAACAATAAAATCAGTAGATTGTCTATTAGCAGACAACAAAGCATAACCTTCAGAACCGCTAAAATTTAAAGTAACTCCTGTTTGATAAGTCGTACCTGTTTGGTAAAAATCTTTAATATTATCTTTAACAGCGCTGTAAGGCAACTGAAGACTATTCCCGTCTGCTTGAACTAAACCTGTTGCACGAACAACACCATCTAAAGGTTCTCCCCAAGCACCATTTTCATAGAAGAAATGAGTTCCATCCCATCCTTGACCATATTTTTGTTGTCTTTCTGGTAAAAAAGAAATATTTTCAAAATCTACAGAAGAATTAACGGAAATCGCTAATTTACTTTCACCTTTTGAACCTTTTTTAGTAGTCACGATAATTACACCATTAGAACCTAACTCACCATACAATGCAGATCCTCCAGGCCCTTTAATAACGTTAACACTCTCTATCGTCTCAGGAGGCAGCAATTGCAACACTGAAGCACTAGATATTGAATTATCTATAACTACTAAAGCCTCATTATTCCCAGAAATAGAACGAGAACCTCTTAATTGAATTCTTGTAGCACCATTTACACCACTTGATGTATTGTTAATTTGCAATCCAGACACTTTACCTGCAAGAGACCTAACAACATTAGGATTCGCTGCTTGAGTAATCTCAGCCGCTTTTACTTGTTGCTGAGATGAAGTAATAGATTGTTGAGTTTTCTTGATACCTACTCCAGTAACAACAACAGCTTCCAATACCTGCATATTGTCTTGCATTTTAACATTAATACTAGCTGAAGCATCAACTGTTCTTAAAATATCATTCATTCCCATAAATGAAAAAACAAGAACTTCTCCTTGACTTGCTTTGATAGAATACGATCCATCAAAACCTGTAGAAACACCACGTTGGGTTCCTTTTATTACAACATTCACACCTGGCATCGGACCACTTGCATCAGTTACAATACCTTTTACAGTTTTCTCTTGTGCAAAGGAAAGCTGCATAGTTAACGCTACTAATAGCGTAAAAATCCATTTGAACTTTGATCTCATATTATTTTTATTTGAGTTAGTTATTCCGCAAACTTCTTAATAATTTCTTAAATAACCAAATAATACTTCGGAATATTACAATTTTATTTAAGTTAAAAAAAATGCCTGAATATAATTAGAATGATAATCACTCGCTTATTAGATAAGTAATAATGCAAAAGGTTGCGTTAAAAATTATATTTTTGTCAAAATCAAGTTTATGTTAAGTCCTTTTTTTTTAACACAATATTTAGAAGCTGGCACTGATGAAGCCGGAAGAGGCTGTCTGGCTGGTCCAGTGACAGCTGCAGCAATAATATTACCAGAAAATTTTGAATTGAAAATTTTAAACGACTCTAAACAATTGTCTGAAAAGGTCAGAGAAGAATTAAAACCTATCATCGAAGAATTAGCAATTTCGTTCACAGTTATACACCTCGAACCGATAATTATTGACGAAATAAATATTCTCAATGCTTCGCTAAAGGCAATGCAAGAGTGTATTTTGCGATTAAATCCTAGCCCTTTACACATTATAGTTGATGGAAATCGTCCTTTATTATCTAAAAATAGCTTTAAAAAATCTTCTGGTAAAATATTTACAGATAAAGAAATGGAAATCCTAGAATCCATACCAAGCCATAGCATTGTAAAAGGAGATGCTAAATTTATGAGTATTGCCGCTGCATCAGTTTTAGCAAAAACATATCGAGATGAATACATGAATAAGATTCATGAAGAATTCCCAATGTATAATTGGAAACAAAACAAAGGCTATCCTACAAAAGAACATCGTGAAGCCATAAGAAAATATGGCGCAACAAAATACCACCGAATGAGTTTTAGATTATTACCAGAGCAACTAATTTTAGATTTCTGATTTTTCAAAAGTTGATTCAAAAAGATTTGAAAAATGTTTTTGAATTTTTCCTTTTACTTCTTCTTCACTTACTTTTTCGATACCTAGTTCTACATTTAGTGATGTTACAGCTTTTCCTTTTATACCACAAGGGATAATATTATCAAAATAACCCAAATCGGCATTTACGTTAAGTGCAAATCCGTGCATGGTAACCCAACGAGAAGCTCGAACTCCTAAAGCACATATTTTTCTTGCAAATGGAGTTCCGACTCCAAGCCAAACTCCAGTTTCACCTTCGCTTCTTGTACCAATTATATTGTACTCTGCCAAAGTAAGAATTATAGCTTCTTCTAAGAATCGTAAATATTTATGAATATCAGTAAAAAAATTCTCTAAATCTAGAATCGGATAACCAACAATTTGTCCTGGTCCATGATAGGTAATATCACCACCTCGGTTTATTTTGTAAAAGGTTGCTCCTTTTGCCTCCAATTGTTTTTCTGATAAGAGCAAATTAGAAAAATCGCCACTTTTCCCTAAAGTGTACACATGCGGATGCTCTACAAAAAGAAAAAAATTTGGGGTTTCGTCTTGACGTTCTTCTCTCCTATTTCGGATTTTGATGTCAAGAACTTCTTGAAATAGTTTCTCTTGATAATCCCAAGTTTCCTTGTAATCTTTATGGCCTAAATCTTGAAGTTGTATGGTTTTATTCATTTTTTTTAGAAGGTTCTGAAATTTTAATAAACAAAGGTACGAAGTTTTGATGAATCTTATTGCAAGCTCAAGCATAGAAATATGGTACGCGGATTGTCGCGGATTGTCGCGGATTGTCGCGGATTTTTAAATTTATGAATGTTGAATAACGAATTTTTAATTTTGAACTGTAATGCCGATAATAGCCCAGATTACTTCACTATACATCTGTTTCAATATGAGTTCAGTGAATGTTATTTGCAACGGAAATCCTTTTGCCTCGTTTTTTGGAACGAGAGAAAAGATTGCAGTGTAAAGCTGGAAATAGCCCCTAAAAAAACTTTGAAACTTTACGACTTTGAAACTTTGCAACTAATCTATATCTTTGCAATCTTAAATAAAAATTTACTCATGCAACTTTCCGAACAAGAAATCATTAGAAGAGAAAAACTTAACGCTTTACGCCAATTAAGAATTAACCCTTACCCCGCAGATTTATTTCCTGTAAATCATACTTCGAAACAGGTTAAGGAAAATTTTGAAGAAGGTAAAAAGGTAACTCTTGCTGGACGATTGATGAGTGTAAGAGATCAAGGAAAAGCTTCTTTTGCTGAGTTACAAGATAGCGAAGGTAGAATTCAATTGTATTTGAACCGTGACATGCTTTGCCTTGGTGAAGACAAAACAATGTACAATCAGGTTTTTAAAAAACTAACAGACTTAGGAGATTTTATAGGTATTGAAGGGGAATTATTCACAACAAAAGTTGGTGCGCAATGTGTGAGAGTTGACAATTATACTTTTTTAAGTAAAACCTTACGCCCATTACCGTTACCAAAAACTGATGAAGACGGAAATATTCATGATGCGTTTAACGATCCTGAATTACGATATAGAATGCGTTATGTAGATCTTGTGGTCAATCCGCAAGTGAAAGAAGTCTTTGTAAAAAGAACGAAGTTGTTTACTGCTATGCGAAACTTTTTTAACGAAAGTGGCTATATGGAAGTAGAAACTCCAGTTTTGCAATCTATTGCTGGTGGTGCAGCAGCGCGTCCGTTTATCACGCATCACAACAGTTTAGACATGCCTTTGTATATGCGAATTGCTAACGAATTGTACCTGAAAAGATTAATCGTAGGTGGTTTTGATGGGGTTTATGAATTTTCTAAAAATTTCCGTAACGAAGGAATGGATAGAACGCACAATCCTGAATTCACTGCTATGGAAATTTATGTAGCCTACAAAGACTACAATTGGATGATGGAATTTGCCGAAAATTTATTAGACCACTGTGCCACTGCTGTAAATGGAAGTAGCGAAGTGACTTTTGGGGAACACAAAATAAATTTCAAAGCGCCGTATGCTCGAGTAACCATGACTCAAGCAATTATCGATTTTACTGGTTTTGATATTTCCGGAAAAAGCGAAGCAGAACTTTTTAGCGCTGCAAAAGGTATGGGAATCGATGTTGATGAAACGATGGGTAAAGGAAAACTAATTGATGAAATTTTCGGAGCAAAATGCGAAGCAAATTATATCCAACCCACATTTATTACTGATTATCCGAAAGAAATGTCTCCGTTATGCAAATCGCACCGTGACAATCCAGAACTTACTGAGCGTTTCGAACTGATGGTTTGCGGTAAAGAAATTGCCAATGCGTATTCTGAATTAAATGACCCGATAGACCAACGGGAACGTTTCGAACACCAAATGAAACTTTCAGAAAAAGGTGATGATGAAGCAAATGGTGTGATTGATGAAGATTTTCTTCGTGCATTAGAATACGGAATGCCACCAACATCAGGGATGGGAATTGGAATGGACAGATTAATCATGTTCTTAACCAATAATGCTTCGATACAAGAGGTATTATTCTTCCCTCAAATGCGACCTGAGAAAAAACAAGTAGAATTGACCGAAGATGAAAAATGGATTGTTGAACTTTTGAAAGTTGAAAACAACCAATCTTTAGGACAACTAAAAGAAAAATCAACTTTGAGTGGCAAAAAATGGGACGCTGCGATGAAAGGTTTAGCAAAACATGGTTTGACCAAAGTTGTAGTTGATGGCGAAAATAAAACAGTTGTTTTAAATTAATATAAAACTATTTAAGGAAAGCAGGGAAACTCGAAATGAAGTTTCCCTGCTTTTTGTTTAGACTAATTGCAATGATGGTATTTCGAGTTTATCCAATTCTGATTTATAAAACTGTAATTGGTTTTCAATACTATCCTTTACATTTTGAAAAAATGATGTTGATGAAAACAATCTTTCATAATATCCAATTCCTTCCATTAGATTATTTTTAAATGAATTCCATTTTTTAATCTGCCCTGAAGTAATTTCTTCAGAGATGGAGGTTATTTCGTTGTTCAAATAATCAATATACATTTTCAATTCCTTGATAAACATATTGGGACGATTTTCAATTCTCAATACCGAAGCGTTTCCATAAATGTGTTGCATCATTTTAGAAAGCGAAACTTCTTGATCAAAATACGCCATATTAGGGCCTGGACAAATAACAACGCCTTGTGATTGTCCTTTAATTTTCATGTCATTTTCTAAATAAGAAGCATTAGCTAAACCTACACAAAGACAGGCTTTTTCAGTAATTCTGTTTTTCATTTTTTCGACAGCTTCAACAGAAAAATTAGTGCTGTTTTTTTTTAATTCCTCTAATTTTAAATCTTGGTATTTTTTAGAAGCCGTACAAATTCCTTTTTCTCCATATTCTTTACTTAAGGCTAAAAATTTTTTGGGGCAAGAGCTTCCGGCCTTACTTTCTTGAATTCGTTTTTGCTTTAACATCTCGTTAGTTGTTCCTCTTAAAGTGTTAAAAGGCACTCCAAGTGGAGAAATATGACTTAAATACAAGTCATCTTCTTTAGCATTTGCTAATAACTCACGCGTTTCCTTATCTACAGACGTTGCTTCAGGAACCAATAAAAAGGGAGAACCCCAGCCTACTGAATCAACGTTGTAATTATCTAATAAAAAACTATGTTCTTCAGCAGTTCCTACTCCACCTTGAACAGTTATCTTTAGCTCTAAATGTTTTTCAGGAATATGCATCTCTTTTTGCCCTAAAGCCTTAACCATTAACTCGTGAGCAGATTGTATTAATTGGTCTTTTTTCTGTTTAAATTCTTCTAAAATAGGACCTAAAAGAAAACCATCGGTAGCAAAGGCATGCCCACCACAATTTAGTCCAGACTCTATACGATATTCCGACACCCAAAGTCCTTTTTTAGCTAGAAAATTTCCTTGTATCATGGCAGACCTAAAATCGCTTACTTTTAGAATAATTTTCTTTTTTAGTGTATCATTAAAATCAGGAAAAAAATCTTTGAAAGTCTCAAAATAACTATACAATCTTGGATTCATTCCTGCAGAAAGCACTACCGAAGAATTTAAATCACTATTTGCAAATCCTCTAAGAGAAGCATGAGCATCATTAAAAATGGCAGGCAATTGTTCATCTTTAATAAAATTATCTTTATCTACTTTTGTCATGATATTCACATCGACATCTCCAGGCGACAGGTTTTCTTCAAGATATTTTTTGATGTTTTCTTTAAAAGCAAGTCCATCATTCATCAAATCTTGCAATCCTTTTTTAATTTCAGATTTATTAGGTAATGTAGCAATATAACTTTCTAGTGCCTGTCTGCTTTCGGCTAATTCTGTTTTAAAATTATTAAATTTTTCTTTTACAATTTTATCTACTAAATTTAGATAAGCTGTAATTCTTTCGGCTCTATAATCGTGAATTTTTTGAGTAATTTCTTGATAAGGAAGATTAAATTTTTCGCTATAAAAAGCATTCATTCTTTCTATTAAATCATCATCGATAATTGAAATAACTGAAGAAATTCCATATTTTGCTACTCGAATTGGACTATCTATTGTATAAGCGAGTCCCATTACAGGTATGTGAAATGTATGTAGTGATTTTGTTGTTTTCATTAAAAAAACTGTTTTATATGATTTACAAATATTATAAATCATATTGATTAAAAAACTGATAAATATCATATCAGCTATACTAAAAGAAACTCGATTTTATGCGTATAAATGAGTTTTCTCGTTTACATTAAACCTTTTGAATTATTTATTGTCTTAATGATATAACTTAAAAAAGATATCATGAAAAAATTAATTTTTACCCTAGCATTAATTACTAGCCTTTCATTTACAGGAATTGCACAAGAAAAAGAATCAGGAAATAGAGAAGCAACTGAAAAGTTATCACCTGAGCAAAGAAATACTTTGCAGCTAAAAGAGATGACACTAAATTTAGATTTAACAGCTTCTCAACAAAAAGAAATAGCACCTATTATTGCTGAACAAACCGCAAAAATGGAAGCTAGAAGAAGCGAAATGAAAGCCCAAAAAGAGACCAAGAAACCACTAACAGCGAATGAAAAATTTGAAATGAAAAATAAAGCACTAAACTCTCAAATTGAGATGAAAGCCAAAATGAAAAAGATTTTAAACGCCGAACAAATGGAAAAATGGGAAACTAACAAAGGTAAAAGAAAAGCTCATACACACAAAACGAGAAAAGAATATAAAAACAAAAGAAAACCTGAAGTTACTAAATAATTTTTGTAAGTTTAAAAAAAATGTTTAGATTTGAACTTTACAACTTAATCTATTACATCAAATTATGAAAAAAGCACTATCAATATTCGTTTTGTTTTTCGCATTCTCATTATCAGCAAATGCTCAAGCTGAAAAAATGACAACCCAAAAAGAATTGTCGATTGAAGAAAAAGCAAAACAAAATGTAGAGTCTTTAACTGCTGTTATGGATCTTACTAACCCTATGTCTGAAAGTTTAAATCAACTTTTTTATAGAAAATATAAAATGTTAAGCAAAGAAAATATTACAGTTGCTGAGAAACAAGGAATTTCTAATGAAATTGATGCTAAGTTAAGAGCTACATTGAATGACGAATTAATTCAAAAACTTATCGCTAAAGGTTTATACAAAAATTTAATAAACTAATTTTAGCTTAAAAAAATATAAAAATCCCTAACGCAAAGTTTGGGATTTTTTTGTTTAAGACTTATTCATTAACTAGTTTTGTCGAAAATTTAACGATGCAATTTAGAACTCAAATACCAATTTCTAAAAGCAATTACCCAATAGATTACAATTCTAGAATTATCTCTTTAGGCTCTTGTTTTGCAGAAAACATTACAGATAAATTAAATTATTTTAAGTTTCAAAATGATGCAAATCCTTTTGGAATTATTTTTAATTCAGCTTCTTTAGAAAAAATTATTACAAGGATTGTTCAAAAGGATATTTTTACTGAAAAAGATATTTTTTTTCATAATGAGCGTTGGAATTGTTACGAAGTACATTCTGATTTAAGCAATTCAAACAAAATTGAGTTTCTCCAAAATCTTAATACAGTTCTTAAAAGAACGAATCAACAAATTACACAATCAACACATATAATAATTACATTAGGAACTGCTTGGGTTTACAAAAACATAGAAAACGAACAAATTGTTGCAAATTGCTATAAAGTCTCGCAAAAGCAATTTATAAAAGAATTACTATCTATTAAAGCTATTCAAGAAAATTTAGAAAGTATTATTTCTTTAATTTCTTCAATCAATAAAGCCACAAAGTTTATTTTTACGATTTCTCCTGTTCGCCACATAAAAGATGGCTTTGTAGAAAATACATTAAGCAAGGCACATTTAATTAATGCACTGCATTCATTTATTAGAAATAATCCAACAACTAGCTATTTTCCAAGTTATGAAATATTAATGGACGAATTGCGTGATTACCGATTTTATAATCCAGATATGTTACATCCAAATCAGACAGCTATAGATTACATTTGGGAGCATTTTCTTGAGAGTTATATGGACAGGGAAGAATTTCCTGTAATGCAACAAGTTTCTGAAATTCAAAAAGCATTGAATCATAAACCTTTTAATATTGAATCACAAAATCATCAGCAATTCTTATCGAAGCTTCAAGACAAAATAATGATTTTAGAACAAAGGTTTCCACAGATAAAATTTTAAAGTTTTAATAAAAAAAGCAACCCTTAAGGAAGGATTGCTTTTTTTATTAAACCTTTATTATGATGTTATTTTTTATTAAATATTGAAACTTTCTTTGCAATTATTTGATTTTTTTCGGTAGTTAGTTTTACAATATACACTCCTTCACTTAAACCCGAAGTACTATACTCGAAAGTAAGATTTGAACCTAAATTAGTCTTAGATAAAATTAGTTTTCCAGAAATATCATATAAAACAAAATTATTTAAAGCTATTGCTTTTGGGTTTTTGATAGTCAAAAATCCACCTTCATTATTTTGAAAAACAGTAAAATTATCCGCAATAGAATTATCATTTGTACTAAGTGCATTTTCTTTAAACGTAACTTCAAACCTGTCTCTAACATCTCCTGCAGGAAGCGTCATATCAAACTCTCCAGTTTTAATGTTGTAATAAACATCTGTTTGTTTGTCATGTATATATACTTGCTGATTAGGATCGAAACCATATAATAACTCACCAACTTTTATTTTAAAATTTGATTGATCAGTAGATTTCAATCCAATAGGATATTTTTTATCAATATCAAATTTAGTTAAAGACATTGCGAACTCAAAAGGCTCGTTATCTAATATAAAATAAAAACTTGCGGGAGCTCCATCTGAAGTAGCTCTAGCATCTCCACTATAGTCAAATCCATCAGTATATTGATCTCCAAAACCTAAAGCAGCATGAATTATACCTGTCTCGTTAATTTTAGCATTAATTCTTATCTGTGGTGCATAGGCTTTTTTTACTTGCGTATAATCGATTCCTGCAAGGTTAGGTATTTCTGGGAAAAATTCTGAATTTGGATCATACACTGAATTAGAAGAATTAGAGACTTTTCCTGAAGTTTTTGCAAACTCAGAAAGGTTTACTGCCCCTTCTTTTATATAATTTCTAAAAACATTTTTCATACTAACACTTCCATTAGCAGTTCCCATAACCATAAATCCTTGACCAATTGGCGGATATCTTCTTTGATAAACAGCCCCATTTACAGTTGTATCTACATTGTATGACCCATCACTATTGTAAGACCATATATCCGCTGGCACATATCCGCCGCCTACAGTATATTTCCCATAACCTCCTTGATAAGAAGCTATTAAGTGTGAATTTACAACAGCTTGCTCCCAATAGTAAGCGGTACCATTTATAAGCGCTGCATTTCCTGCATCATTTAGAAAAAGATTAATATCTATAGTACTTGGATAAGGATTTCCTATTAATGTAAACGTTCCGTTTGTAACAGAAGTATTTATTGTTCCGTCATTTGGCTTACCTCTAAAATCATAACGCTGACTACTTCCAGGATTGTTTGCCCCAGATCCTGTAAATGGAGTAAATGTATCTGAACCGCTAGTTCCTTTCATCGTAAATCCTTCACCTGCAGCGAGTGTTGACGCCGCTGCAATCTGAAACCATTGCGAATATAAAGTTGATGACCTAAATGTCCAAATCCAATAAGGAGCTATACTAAGTGATCCGTTTCCAGACACACCATTGTAATTACCTATAGGTAATATTGACGCAGAAGTATATGACCTTGTGTCTAAATTTATACTAGGAATACCCAATTGTGTAATTCCAAAAGAAGAATTACCCACAGTAGCATCAGAGGCTCCAACTGGAGAACACCAATAATTATATTGATAATTATTTACAGTACCTTCCTGATATACCGACAAAGCACCTAAACCAACATTAGCACCATTTACCGTAGTAGTTTTTTGTAACAATTGCGAATTGTTACGCAAATAAATATTACTTGTAGCTGCATTAAGATTTACATCTTGAGTTACAAAAATATATTGATCGTTTACAAAAACATAAGAATTAGGACTTACATACATTTGTGCTTGAGCAGTAATACCTAATAAAAGTAGGATTAATAAATAATTGATTTTCATAATTTAAAAATTAAAGTTTAGCAATTTTAATTTAGGGTCATAACAAATATAAAGAATTAGAATAGACTTTCAATACTTTACAAATAAAATCGACAAAATACTTTAAAATCCGATAATGTGAATAAAATAAAACTATTTGTTTGGTAATCACGTATATAATTTCTAAGTTTACATTATCTATATATATACTTTATGAAAAATAACTACTTCATCCATGTAATGGGTGGTCTTTTTATTTTAAAAAAACCACCCTTTTTCTCAAATAATTCAGAGAAAAAAAATAAATCAAAAATCTTTACCGGCTTATTTTTTTTATTTGCAACACTTTTTAGTTTTAATGTTGCAAATTCGCAAACTTTTACTGACAATACTCCAGGCACACGTAATTTTACAGTTCCATGCGATGTAACATCTATTACAATACGAGCATGGGGCGCTGGTGGCGCTGGTGGCGCAGCAGACAACACTCCAAATGGAGGGTCTGGTGGTGGTGGTGGCGGTTATTCTACTTATACCGCGACTGTAGTGCCTGGTCAAATCATTGCTTATACAGTTGGCACTGGAGGCACCGGAAGTGCTAATAATGGAGGTAATGGTACAGCTACTACAATTTTAGCAATAACTGCTAATGGCGGTAATGGTGGTGGACAAAATCAAGGAGCTATTGGAACGGGAGGAACTGCTACTGGTGGTGCAATTAACGGCGGAACCGATACTCCTGGTGGTAATGGATCTCTTGGTACAATTTTATTAGGAGCAGCTGGAGGGACCTGTAACGCATTAGCTGGAGGAACTTCAAGAAATACGACAGGTAATGGTAATGGAGCAACCAATTCTGGAAGCGGTGGTGGCGGAGCATTAAGAATTTCAGGTGGTAGTGGAAGAAACGGAGGTAATGGAAGTAATGGTCAAATTACAATTACATACACGATAATTTCACCATATTGCTTGCCTACTTTCACAAATGCTATAGAGCCAATTACTAATGTTACTTTTGCAGGGATTAATAATACTACGTCTGCAACTGTTGGAGGTACACCAAGTTTAGAGGTTTTTTGCTCATCTTCTGCAACAGTAGTTCAAGGCTCATCTTATAATGAGATTAGTATAAAAGGAAATACCGATGGCGCTTTTGAAGATTTTTTCAAAGCCTATATCGATTGGGATCAAAATGGTGTTTTTGGTAATAATCCAAATGAAATATACAGTTTAGGATCTATACTTAATTCAACTGGCGTTGATGCAATTACGTTAATAAGTAGTATATCCGTGCCTTCTGGAGCATTACTTGGTAATACAAAAATGAGAGTAATGAAACGATATGGAGGTTATCCTAATGATCCATGTCAAACAGGTGCGGGTTACGGTCAAGCAGAAGACTACATAGTAAATGTTATTGCTCAAACACCTTGCATAACACCTACTACACAACCAACCGCACTTATATTAACTCCTGTAGGACAAAGTATAGGTGGTACATTTACCCATGCAGCTCCTAGACCAAATCAATACTTAGTAGTTATAAGCACATCAAACATTGCACCAACACCAGCTAATGGAACTACATATAGTATTGGTGATAGTGTTGCTGCTGGATATACAGTAGTAGATATTGATGCAAATAATAATTTTAATGCTGGAGCATTAAATCTTAATACAACTTATTATTTTTATATTTTTTCTTTTAATTCTGCTTGTACTGGAGGTCCTTTATATCGAAACGTTCTACCACTTACTGGTAATGCAACAACTCCAGCTGTTCCAACAGGCTATTGCACACCTGCAACAACATCAGTAGCAACTGACAGATTATATGTAACAAACGTAGATTTTGTAGGAACAATGTTAGATCAAAGCACAGTAAGCACAACAGACACTCCTGCTGATGGTTATCAAGACTGGACAGCAAGACCAAAATGTATCCAAGCTCAAGGTGGTGCCATTAACATGAAATTATCATCTAATGCAGTTCGTGGTTTTTGGAAAGTTTGGGTAGATTGGAATAAAGATGGTGATTTTTTAGATGCAGGTGAAGAAGTTTACAATCCTGGAGGATTTCTATTTTCTTCAACAACATTTGGTTTTATAATACCTAGCTATGCTCCTGTAGGTGATTACAGAATTAGAGTAAGAGTACAAAATACATACAGAAATTCCAACGGAGCAGAAACATTAGTTGATTTTAATTCATGTAATAGTTTTGATCCAATTACTATTAGCGGAATTAACTATAGAACTTATGGTGAAGCCGAAGATTATTTATTTACAGTAATTCCTAAATGTGATAATATAATTACCAGCATTACCAATCCAGCGATTTGTGGTGCTGTATCAGGAACAGTTACTGCAACAATTTCCGCAACAAGCACAGCAGGAACTATCAATTGGTATGATGCATTAACAGGCGGGACATTATTAGGCAATACTGCTTCTGGAGCAAACTGGACAACACCATCAATATCAGCAAGCACTACTTATTATGCAACCGCATTAGGCTCATGTGAATCTCTTATAAGAACTCCTGTTTTTGTAGAGGTAAAACCAGTTCCTGCACTAATAATCGCCACGCCTAACGTTACAGTTTGTGGAGAGAATTCTATTATTCGGCTAGATGCTACAGGAGATGATGAAGTGGCTTATTTAATTAATGAGAATTTCGAAACCGGAACACTTGGTGTTTTTACAAATATAAATAGCGATGCAACAAGCGCAGCTGATAAAGCAAAAACCGCATGGAAAAACAAAACAAGTATTTTTGTTCCATCTGGAGCAAGATGGTTTCCAGCTATCACCTCAGGTTTTGGCACAAATAAATTTGCCTTAACTTCTTTTGATGATTTTTCTGGATCATTCCCGACCGTCCCTATGGAAAACTCATTAACACTAGCAAGTAATGCAAACTCTACTGGCTTTACAAACCTAACCCTAAGTTTTAGAATATTTTATTCTAGATATTATGCAGATGGAATAAATCCAACTATAGAGAACTGTAATGTAGAAGTTTCAACAAATGGTGGTGGTGCTTGGACTACTTTGCCTGCGGGTACATTCACAGCAGATCAAGGTTATGGATCAAGCTTTATTACAGCTACCTTTCCTATGACTGGTTATATAAATAATACCATGCTAAAAATTAGAATAAGAGCGCTTGGAGATGGTACTGCAAGTGGTTTAGCAGGTGATGGTGTAGCAATAGACGATGTAAAATTATTTGGAGACAGACCACTAACCCCTTTCTTTGCTCTTGGTGGTGGTGTAGATGGCTTTTATGATGCTACAGCTACCACAACTCCATATGATGGGCAACCAGCCAATACAATATATATTAGACCAACTCTAACACAATTAGAGCAACCTGCTTTTGTAATTAATGTAAGTTCTAACTTAAATAATGGTTGTGTTACAAGCGGAACAATAAATGTTACTAACAACACAAAAATATGGAAAGGTACAACTAGCGGTGATTGGAATACTGCAAGTAACTGGGCTCCTGCAATTATACCCACTATAGCAAACTGTGTAGTTATACCAACAGCGCTACCTAACCCTACAACATTAAGTACTGGAGCGGCAGGTAATGGTAAAAATCTAACCATAAAAAATGGTGGAATTCTTGAAATACAATCAGGAAATGCATTGACTATAAAAGAAATAGTTGATGTAAATGCTGGAGGAACATTCAATATAAAAAATAACTCAAGTTTAGTACAAATAGATAATGTTACAAACTTAGGAGATATAAATATGGAGCGTATTGCAAATCTACGTTTTAACGATTATTCTTATTGGTCATCTCCTGTTGGAAATCTAATCGCTGGAACATTTCCAGTAACAAACATATCCCCATTAACCCCTACAAATTACATATTCAATTGGCTAACTACAGGAGTTAATGCTAATGGTGGTCAAGGAAATTGGGATAATGTTAATGAGAATATGATTCCAACAAAAGGTTATATTGTTCGTGGACCAAACGGATTTAATAATACTGCTACCACTCCATTAACAGCGAACTTTATTGGAGTACCTAACAACGGAACCTTCTCTGCTAGTATTTTTAGAGGAACCGATTTTACAACCATTGGAACTCAAGGTATTCCAAGAACTGCTACAGATGACAACTGGAATCTTTTAGGAAATCCTTATCCATCTTCACTTGGGGTGAATGAGTTTTTAACTGCAAATCCAAGTATACAAGGTTTTGTAAAAATATGGACTCATGGAACATTACCTAGTCTTATAGCTTCAGATCCTTTTTACCAAGATTATGTTTACAACTATACCGCTGGGGATTATTTAACAATTAACGCAACTGGAGCCACAAGTGGTCCTGGAAATTATAAAATTGGAGCTGGTCAATCATTTATGGTATTAATGAATGCTGGCGTGCCTGGATCAGGCTCTGTTACTTTCAATAACACAATGAGAAGCGCAACGTTCGCTAATAATCAATTTTATAAAAATGGATCCTCAAACAATTCAACAACAGTTTTGGAGACAAATAGAATTTGGTTAGATTTAGTTTCATCAACAGGAACAGTTTCTAGAACACTTGTAGGATATTTAGATGGAGCAACTCAAGCAAATGACCGTTTGTATGACACTTTCACTGATAATAAAAACGCACAAAATTTCTACTCATTAATTAACAATGAGCCAATGCTTATACAAGGCAGATCATTACCCTTTGACAATAATGATCTTGTTCCTTTAGGAATAAAAGTTCCTACAAACGGAACCTATAACATTGCTATTGCAACTGTAGATGGAGTATTTACTAATGGATCTCAGACAATTTATTTAGAAGATAAATTATTAAACATAACCCATAACCTAGCAGCTTCTCAGTATCAGTTTACAGCAGATCAAGGAACCGTAAATGATCGTTTCGTTCTTAGATATACAAATAACACATTATCAAACAGTGATTTCGATTATTCTAATGAGGTTAAAATTTATGCTAACAGTAGTATTAATATTTCTTCCATAAATAAATCAATAAAAGAAGTTATTATTTGTGATGTTTCAGGCAAAGTATTAGTTGATAAAAAAGAAATTAATAAAAAAGAAATTTCTTTAAGTGAATTAGGACCAACAACTAATGTTCTTATTGTAAAAGTTATTTTAGAAAACAATAATGTTGTTATCAAAAAAGTGATTTACTAAAATTCTATTATGTGAAAACCTAAAAAAATAAATATTTTTAAATCTGATAAAAACAGAATTAAAATAACACAATTACACCAATATTAATATATTTTTTTGATAATTATTCAGTAAAAATTTGTTTATGTTATTATTTTTTATATTTTTCGCAAACCAAAAACACAATCTAACTTTATGAAACACAATTATTTTCAAAAAAGACATAATTTTATTTTACTACTAGTTCTTAGTTTATTTACGACAAGTAATAATAATCTTATTGCACAGTGTGCAACGACACCGCCTGCAGATGTGACTATAAACTGTGGTACATCAACTACATTAAGCGCAACAACAACTGCCGTTTCTTATTCTGTAGTAACCTCAGCATGTACTCCTGTAGCAATTACAGGTACAAATGCTTTTCCTACAGCTTGCGATGATTGTGTAACAGGTCAGATTCCTATTGGATTTCCATTTAATTTTTATGGAAATACATATACAACTGCGGTAATACAATCTAACGGTATTTTAGGATTTGGTCCTACTTTTTCTTTTACTGGTTATAGCGCTTTTGCAATACCAGCACTGGGAAATCCAAATAACTATATTGCTGGTTTTTTTGCTGACATAGACATTCGTTATGGCGGGGCTATATCCTACCAAACTGTGGGTACTGCGCCAAACAGAAAATTTGTTGTAAGTTATAGTAATGTTGTACCATACAATTCCGGATCAGCAGCAGGAACAGGAACAGCTTCTTTTCAGATTGTTCTTAACGAAACAGGATCATTTCAGGTAATAGTTTCTCAATTATCAGCAAACTGGAATGCATCAACCTCTGGAGCGTTAGCAACTTCCGGAGCAGAAAATGATATAGGAACATTAGCTTTTCCCGTTCCAGGTAGAAACTCTACCGACTGGCCAGGCATTACTCCTGCCAATCAAGATTGTACTGTTTTCAATCCTCAGCCTTGTATTTTTCAGAGATGGCAACAGGGAGCAACTGTGCTTACTACAAATCCAAATTTAACAGTATCTCCAACATCAACATCAACATACACTGCTTACTGGAATTGTGGAGCAAGTCCGTGCAGTGGCAATACTATTGTAAATGTGACTGTACCAAGTTATAGCTTTAATACAAGTACAGACAATACAAACTGTTCTTCATCAAATGGTTCTATATCATTTAATACTACAAATTTAAGCGGAAGTTACAATCTTAGCTATAATATAAACGGAAGTCCAACTTCTCAAACAGTAACATCGGGAGGAGGAGCAAATATAGCTCAAGGTTCCATTTTTAATTCAGGCACACTTGCAGCTGGAGATACCACTTGGATCAGAAATTCAGGAGGAACAACATGTGGTGCAACTGCTGGAACTGACGAATATTATGATGTATTTCCATTTACAGTTTCAACTAGCGGATCATACACACTTAATATGTGTACTCCAGGAACAAATTTTGATGCTCATGCATCATTATATCAAAATGCATTTAACGGAGGTACACCTTGCGCGACCCCAGCAAATTTTATAATTGCTGATGATGATTCAAATACAGGTGGAAACTGTGAAGATGATTCTAGTTTAACCGCTACATTATCAACAGGCGTAACTTATTACCTAGTATCTACAAGTTTTAGCACTGGAGCTGTTGGAAATTACGAATGGACGTTTACAGGTCCTGCAGCTGCTACTTTAATAACTGGCACACCAAAAATAACACTAAGTAATTTAGCCGCTGGAACTTATTCTAACTTTCAATTAAACACTGTTAGTTGTGGAATTTTAACCATTCCTGGACCGTTTACAATTTTAGACACAAGTGCTAAAACTTGGTCTGGTACTACAAATACAAATTGGAGTGTAGCTAGTAACTGGTCTGGAGGAGTAATTCCTAATAGTTCAGATTGTGTCGTTATACCAAATGTAACTAACGACCCTATAGTTTCCGGAGTAGGTTACGAGGCTTTAGCAGGAACACTAACTGTTCTAAACGGGGGTAACTTAACAATAACTTCTAACAATTTTATTACTGTAACTAATGCAGTAACTGTAAACGCAGGAGGCGTATTTACATTAAATGATAATTCATCATTACTACAAACAAACAATGTTGTTAACAGTGGAGATATTATATATTTAAGAAATGCAAACAACATTAGAGGCGCTGATTTTGTATATTGGTCCTCACCAGTTGCAAATCAGAATATTAATGGAATATATACTGTTCCTGTTCAAGGTCCAAAATATTCATGGAACACAACTGGAATAAATGCAAGAAGCGGACTTGGTAGATGGGATGTTTTTTCAGGAACCATGACTACAGCAAAAGGATATATTCTTAGAGGATCTAGTAATTCTGGAATGGCAGCTACCACAATAAATGGTAACTTTACAGGAGTTCCAAACAATGGTAACATAACAATTGCTGCTACTCGTGGTAATATGACTACAGCAACTGTACCCTCAACATATTCGACTGCTGGGCTTAATATCATGGATGATAACTGGAATTTACTTGGAAATCCATACCCATCAGCAATTAATGGTTTACAATTTTTATCTACAAATAGCGCAAATTTACTTGGAACATTGAGACTTTGGAGACATCTAAATACTCCAGCGTTAATTGCAAGTCCTTTTTACCAAAATTTTCAATACAATTATAATTCAGGTGATTATTTAACAATTAACTTTACAGGACCAACTGTTCCCGGCGCAACAGATATTGTTAAATCTGGCCAAGCATTTATGGTACAACGTATAGAAGGGACTCAGGATCTAGTAGGTGCTAACATTGTGTTTAACAATGCCATGAGAAGAAATGCAGGCGCTCTGATGGCTAATGACAATTTCTATAAAACAAGCTCTAGTAATCAATCTCCTATCACAAACAATACTGAAAAAAGTAGAATATGGTTAGACATTGTAGATGATACAACAAACTCTTCAGAAACAACTCTTTTAGGATACATTGAAGGAGCAACAAATAATTTTGACAGTAAATTTGATGCTACAATTGGAATCACTACTTCCATAGGCATATATACTTTTACAGACAATAAAGAATGTATAATTCAAGGTAAATCAACGCCCTTCAATAAAGAAGACATTGTTCCTATAGGCATCAACATCCAATCAAATGGTGGTTATCATATTGCTATAAAAGCAGTTGATGGGGTATTTGCAAATGGCACGCAAATCGTATATCTAGAAGATAAATTACTAAATATTATTCACAATCTAAATGTAGCTCCTTATAGCTTTACATCAACCGCTGGACTTATAAATGATCGATTTGTACTCCGATATAATACAACATCAATAAACAATTCTAACGAAACTAATGATGTCAGTGTTTTTTTAAACAATCATATTAATGTAAATTCTTCAGCAATAGCCATTAAAGATATTATTGTTTATGATGTTTTAGGCAAAACACTTTTAGATAAGAAAAATATCAACAAAAATGAAATAACATTAAACGAATTAAAACCAACAACTAATGTTCTTATCGTAAAAGTGATTTTAGAAAATAATAAAATAGTAATGAAAAAAGTAATTTACTAAACTAGAAATATTTTAAAAACTTCCAAAAAGACCTTGATTTTAAATAGTCAAGGTCTTTTTCATTAGCGTAAGCTTCTCTTTCAAAAATAATATTCTTATAAGCCTTATTCTTATCCTTATATTTAATCATTTTTATTAAAAAATCTGAAAAATACCAAATATAAAAAGGCAAAATAAGCAACTCCAATTGCTGACGAATGTGTATTTTTTCGTGGTTTATTAAAACCTTATCCGTTTTATCAAAACCATTTCTAATAATTATAAACGGGTAAAAAGTAAATCCTCGGTATTTTTTTGAAATTAAATATTTAGAAACAATTAGAAACATACTATAAAGTTTATAAATTTGTAATTATGAACTCACAAAGTAAAGAAAATAAATTAATTGAAGGAGAAGATTTTTATTACACACCCGAAGGCTACAAATGTTTTACAGAGAAACACCACTTAAAACGAGGACATTGTTGTAAAAGTGGCTGTCGCCATTGCCCCTATGGTTTCGATAAAAAAACAAATGCAATAAAACGATTAAACAAATAACCGAATACACAAACAAACAAACAAACAAACAATGACTTTCCAAGAACAAATACAACAAGGAATTCCAACTACACTTCCAAATCCTAAACCATACGAACTAGCTATAAATCACGCACCAAAAAGAAAAGAAATTCTTTCGGCCGATGAAAAAAAATTAGCGCTTCGCAATGCACTTCGTTATTTTGACGCAAAACATCACGCAACATTAATCCAAGAATTTGCTCAAGAATTAGAAACTTACGGACGCATTTATATGTATCGTTTTCGTCCTGATTACGAAATGAAAGCAAGACCAATTTCTGAGTATCCAGGAAAATGCGAACAAGCAAGAGCCATTATGCTCATGATTCAGAATAATCTCGATTATGCTGTGGCACAACATCCTCATGAATTAATTACTTATGGAGGTAATGGCGCTGTTTTCTCAAACTGGGCGCAATACCTACTCACGATGCAATACTTGTCTGAAATGACAGACGAACAAACACTAGCCATGTATTCTGGTCACCCAATGGGATTATTTCCATCGCATAAAGAAGCACCAAGAGTCGTTGTTACAAACGGAATGGTTATTCCCAATTACTCTAAACCTGATGATTGGGAAAAAATGAACGCGTTAGGTGTTTCTCAATACGGACAAATGACGGCTGGAAGTTACATGTATATTGGCCCACAAGGAATTGTGCATGGAACTACAATTACGGTTTTAAATGGTTTTAGAAAAATCAAAAAATCACCAACTGGAGGTTTATTCGTAACTTCCGGATTAGGCGGAATGTCTGGAGCACAACCCAAAGCAGGAAATATTGCAGGTTGCATTACCGTTTGTGCCGAAGTAAATGCAAAAATTACGCATATTCGCCACAGTCAAGGTTGGATAAATGAAGTTTTTGATAATATAGACAAATTAGTTGCCAGAGTTACTTTGGCGAAAGCCAATAAAGAAGTCGTTTCTCTTGCTTATTTAGGGAACGTAGTAGATGTTTGGGAACGATTTGACCAAGAAAACATACATATCGATTTGGGTTCGGATCAAACCTCATTACACAATCCTTGGGCTGGAGGTTATTATCCAGTTGGCATTTCATTTGAAGAAGCCAACGAAATGATGGCTAATAATCCTGAATTATTTAAAGAAAAAATACAAGAAACATTACGCAGACATACTACAGCAATAAACAAACATACCGCAAAAGGAACTTATTTCTTCGATTACGGAAATGCTTTTTTATTGGAAGCTTCTCGTGCTGGCGCAGATATTATGGCAGAAAATCATATTGATTTCCGTTATCCTAGTTATGTACAAGATATTATGGGACCTATGTGTTTCGATTACGGTTTTGGCCCTTTTCGTTGGGTGTGTGCTTCAGGAAAACCAGAAGATTTAGCAAAAACCGATGCTATTGCTTGTTCCGTTTTAGAAGAAATGATGCAAAACTCACCGGTTGAAATTCAGCAACAAATGCAAGATAACATCACTTGGATAAAAGGTGCACAGGAAAACAAATTAGTTGTTGGCTCACAAGCACGAATCCTTTATGCTGATGCCGAAGGTAGAATAAAAATTGCCGAAGCCTTTAACAAAGCGATTGCAAAAGGAGAAATTGGAACGGTAGTTTTAGGGCGTGATCATCATGATGTTTCAGGAACTGACTCTCCGTATAGAGAAACTTCAAATATATATGACGGTTCTCGTTTTACTGCCGATATGGCCATACAAAACGTAATTGGTGACAGCTTCAGAGGTGCTACATGGGTTTCTATTCACAATGGCGGTGGCGTTGGCTGGGGCGAAGTAATAAATGGAGGTTTTGGTATGGTTCTTGATGGTTCTAAAGAGGCTTCTAAACGATTAGAATCGATGCTTTTTTGGGATGTAAACAACGGAATATCAAGAAGAAGCTGGGCAAGAAACGACAATGCTATTTTTGCAATAAAAAGAGCCATGGAGACGCAACCTTTATTAAAAATTACCATCCCTAATATAGTGGAAGATGGATTATTAGATTTTTAGAAATTTGGATTGTTAGAAAAATCCTAAATATCTAAGAAGTTTAATGATCTAAGAAGTCTAATAATCTAACAATCTAATTATGAAAACAATTAAATTTTTATCGATATTAATGGTATTCTTACTCGCTTCTTGTAGTGCCGTAAGAGTTAACTCAGATTATGACAAAAACACAGATTTTTCGGCATATAAAACCTATGCTTTTCACAAAACTGGGATTGACAAAGTAGAAATTTCCGATTTAGATAAAAAACGCATTCTTCGTTCTATTGATGAAGAGATGACTGCTAAAGGTTTTACAAAAAGTGAAACGCCAGATTTGCTAATTAATATTACAACCAAAGCAGAGAAAAACATTAATGTAAATCAGTTTCAATCAAATTATGGTTACGGTTGGGGATTTGGGTGGAGTCCTTATTTTGGAGCAAATTATAGCGTCAATACAAATACTGAAGGAACACTAACTATCGATTTGATAGATGCTAAGAAAAAAGAGTTAATTTGGCAAGGTGAAGGCGTTGGATATCTAACAAAAAATACAGACAAAAAAGACGAAAATATAAAATGTTTCGTGACTAGCATATTAGCCCAATATCCGCCAGTTTTACATAAGTAAAATTTGAGATGAGATTTGTTTACACCAAATTTTATTAGTTTTTACCAACCATTTTTTAGTAATATTCATTAAAAAGTCGATTGCAATGGTGCAATCGACTTTTTAATTTAAAACTAGTCACTGATAATACCCAATTTTAATTTTTAATCATTTTGATGGTTTTACTACCGTTTTCAGTAGTTAATTTTACAAAATACATTCCTGCTGGATGGCTTGATAAATCAACTACATTTTCACCCAGATTTATTTTTTGATTTCCAATTTGTTTTCCAATTACATTAAAAATTTCGACTGTAGCTTCTTTTTCTGAAGAAATTACAAATTGTTCTGTAAATGGGTTTGGAAATACTGATAGTTGTAAACTAAAGTCAAAGTTTGCACTAGCTAATGTTGCGTCATAAGGACTTGTCATTATATCATTACCCATCATATTGGCACCAACGCCGACAAACAAATTATTTCCATAGCATACACCAAACATAAATGTCATATTTAATTGTGCAGGTACAGTACGACCAGTCCAATTAATACCATCTGGACTAGTAACTACAACATTTGTTGTTGATCCCCCGCCTCTGCTAATGGCAACAAACAAACTATTGCCATAAGTTACTGATGACCAATTATTCGCTGCAGAAAATTGAGGAGTCCAAGTAATTCCGTCAGGACTTGTAACTACACAATAATTAGATGTAGTATCAAAACAAACCGCAACAAACAACCCGTTTCCATAGGTAATTGATTTCCAGCTTTTTACCGGTAGGTTAGTAGGGTCTGTTATCCAAGCAATACCATCAGTGCTACTAATAACGCTACCACTCGAAATAGCTACAAATTTATTATTTCCGTACACTATAGATTCCCAAGCCCCATCTGGCAAACCACTTGAACTTGTCCAAGTAATCCCATCGAGACTAGTCATTATTCTATCTCCAGTTCCAGAGCCAGTATTACTAACCGCTACAAACTTTCCGTTTCCATAGGTTACAGAAGTCCAATAATTGTTTGCTGCAGAGGTTCTACTTGT
>NZ_JBDTQE010000022.1:0-37006 GCF_039932285.1 Flavobacterium sp. | reverse complement strand
TAATGGAACCACTTTGATTTCAAGAAAAACCAATCATGGATCTTTCGGAGAAGGATACCGTTTTGGAGGTGCTGTAGGATACCGTTTTACAACTCGTTTAGGAGCTGAAATGGGAATTAACTATTACTTAGGTAATAGCAAAACAATGGTTGAAACTACACACAGATTAGCAGGAGCTGGTCCAACTTTTGTAAGTGGTATAGCCGAAGGAAGAATTAAAGCATTAGACTTGTCGCCAGCTTTAGTTTTGTTTTTAGGTGAAGTGAATAATTTTGAACCTTACACAAAGGTAGGAGTTATTATCCCTGTACATGGTGATTTAACGATTGAAACAAATCGCACATATACTAATCCAGCAGGTGTAACTAATACATATAGTAAAGATGTTGTAAAGCCTAAAGCAACTATTGGTTTCCAAGCTGTTGTTGGAACATCGTACAAATTAGGTACACATTTATCGTTATTCGGTGAAATTGAATACCGTAACTTTACAGTGCATGGTAAATCTAAAGAAACAAAAGAATATAAAGAAGGTACTCAAGGTAATTTAATAGATAAACTATATACTCCAACGGCTTTCCGTCCTGATGCATCTTATTCTGCAAGCCATGTGAATTATGTTAATGAATTAACTACTACTTCAAACAGTAAAGTGACGAATGCTGCTAATTTTGATGTTAACAGTGCTACTGACGATATCAGTTCTTATGTTGGAATTAGTGGATTAGGTTTAACTATTGGACTAAAATACGTTTTGTAATTTTCAATAATAGTTAATTGTATCTTAAATATATTTAGAAGCTGGCTGGAAAGGCCAGCTTTTTTTTGGTATTATTCGAGGGTTAAGTATTGTGATAAAAAATGTCAATGCATTTATAGTTAAAACTGATTTTTAAAAAGCAAACTATTGAAAATAAAATTCTACTTTTGTCTAACAATTAATAAAGAAATAAAAAAATGGCATTAACAATAACCGATGCAACTTTTGAGGAAGTTGTATTAAAATCATCACAACCAGTATTAGTAGATTTTTGGGCAGCTTGGTGTGGTCCTTGCAGAATGGTTGGTCCAGTTATCGAAGAAATAGCAACAGAATATGACGGGAAAGCCGTTGTAGGAAAAGTTGATGTAGATGCAAATCAAGAATTTGCTGCAAAATACGGTGTTAGAAATATTCCTACAGTTTTAGTTTTTCAGAACGGAGAAGTTGTTGGAAGACAAGTAGGTGTTGCCCCTAAGCAAACTTATGCTGATGCAATTGATGCATTACTATAATTGTTTGATATAACTTAAAGTAATTTTAAAACAAAAAAGGTCTAACTTTCGTTAGACCTTTTTTGTGCTAATAAATTTTATATATTATTTCAAAAAAATCCCGCTATAAAGCGGGATCTTTAATTTTAACTATTTCTAGAAAATATTATTGTTTTACAAAACGTTTTGTAAAAGTTGATTCATTATCTGAAATTTCTAATATATAATTTCCAGAGTTGATGTTTGAAACATCAATAGAACCATTTGAAATTTTTCCATTCATAATTGTTTGACCTAACAAATTGTAAACTCTAAAAGTAGCTTTCTCAGAAACTGAAGTTACGTTTAAAATTGACGATGTTGGGTTAGGGAATAAGTTAATATTTATACCATTTCCTGCTGTTTGAGTTTGTTTTGCTAAAGCAGTAATGTTTACAGTATAATCTTCAACTTGACCATAAGTAAATGATTGGCAAGAAGTAGGGATAGCATTATAGCCCATAGAAACTCTCATTCTTGTTGTTCCTAAAACTGCAGTCGAAGGAATAGTAAATGTTCCTGTTACAGGAGTTGTTGTCGAAGTAGCTTTAGAAAAGACCAATTCACCAGCATCCGTAAATAATCCATTTTGGTTGTAATCTATCCAAACTGCATAACCTTCACTATATACAGTACTTGTCCAAGATGGTGTAATTGTAATTGTATAAGCGTTTGATATAGCCGCGTTTGTAGATAATGCTGTAAAGTTTTCGTAACCTGCGGTTCCTGTTGAAGTATTACTAATTGTTCCAAAAACAACTTTTCCGATTTTTTCGTCGGCAGTATTACTACTTGTAGATGTAC
Source organism: Flavobacterium sp. (assembly GCF_039932285.1). Classification (GTDB taxonomy): domain Bacteria; phylum Bacteroidota; class Bacteroidia; order Flavobacteriales; family Flavobacteriaceae; genus Flavobacterium. Next base: position 34,909 of record NZ_JBDTQE010000022.1, on the reverse strand, counting down.
AATAAGTAATTGTTGTAGGAGCTAATGTAGTTACACTAACTACATTACTTGATGCAGAAATATTTCCAGCAGCGTCTTTTGCTTTTACAGAAAAAGTATAAGCAGTTGAAGCTGTTAATGCAGTCACAGTAAAAGTTGTTCCAGCAACCGAACCTTTTAATGTTGTTCCTTGATAAATATCATATCCTATAACACCTACATTATCTGTAGAAGCTGTCCAAGATAAGTTTGTAGTTGTTTGTGTTGTTCCAGAAGCTGTTAAGGCAGTTGGTGCAGTTGGAACAACAGTATCTGCAGTTCCAGCAACAATATTAACGGTATAATCTTCTACTTGCCCGTAAGAAAAAGCCTCACAAGCTGTAGGAACAGCATTATATTTCATCGAAACTCTCATTCTTGTTGCTCCTGTTAATGCTGTTGCAGGAACTGTAAAAGATCCAGAAGCAGGAGTTGTAGTAGAAGCTGCTTTTGTATATACTGTTTCGCCAGCATCTGTAAACAATCCGTTTTTGTTATAGTCAATAAATACGGCATAAGCTTCAGGATAAACAGTTGATGTCCATGATGGAGTTACTGTTATTGTTACAGCCGAATTTTGAGTAATATTAGTTGATAATGAAGTAAAATCCTCATAACCAGCAGTTCCAGTAGAAGCATTATTAATACTTCCTATTGCAACTCTACCAATTTTTTCATCAGCCGTGCTATTTCCTTGGGAAGCACAATAGGTAATTGATGTTGTTAATGTGGTTACATTGACAGTATTACTTGCTACAGAAATATTTCCAGCAGCGTCTCTTGCGATTACATAGAAAGAATAAGCTGTAGCAGCTGTTAATCCTGTTACTGTGTAAGAAGTTGTTGCTACATTGGCTTTGAAAACACCACCTTGATAAACATCATATCCAGTAACTCCAACATTGTCTGTAGAAGCTGTCCAAGATAAATTAGTTGATGAAGAGGTAGTTCCAGAAGCAGTTAATGCAGAAGGAGCAGAAGGAGCTGTTGTATCAACAACATTAGATAGAGTCGTTACATTTACAACGTTGCTAGCTGCAGAAATATTTCCAGCAGCATCTTTTGCTTTTACAGAGAAAGTATAGGCTGTTGAAGCAGTTAATCCAGTTACTGCAAAAGTAGTAGCAGTTGTTGTACTCCCTTTTAATGTTGTACCTTGATAAACATCATATCCAGTAACTCCAACATTATCTGTAGAAGCTGTCCAAGATAGGTTTGTAGTTGTTTGTGTTGTTCCAGAAGCTACTAAAGTTGTTGGTGCCGATGGAGCAACAGTATCTGTAGAACCAGAAGTAATTGTAAAGTTTACATTAGAAATATCAAAGAAGATATGATTGGCTCCTTTTACCATAATTCTATTTGTAGTTCCAGGTGTATTAGGAATTGTAACTACTTCAGAACCATCATTAGGTGTTCCTAATAATAAAGCAACAGGATAAGTTAAACCACCATCTGTAGATAAATAAATATTAACATTAGCACAGTTTACTCCATTTGCTGTTGTTCCAGCCACATTCCAAGTTACAGTTTGAGAAGATCCACCTGCGTAAGAAACCGCAGTATTTGGAGAACTTACCGTAAACGGACCAGCAGTAGCATTAACCGTTACTACCATATCATCATAATTAGTTTGGCCAACTTTAATTGGAGCAACTGAACTATATGGGGCATTATCTCTTACTGTTAATCTGAAATTTAATGTTCTTGCTACAGAACTTAATGCTTCCACATTAATACCATCATTTCCTGTTCCAGCTGTTGTTGCAGAATTTGCGACAACTGATTGTATAATTGGAAAATATCTTGTAGGTGAAGCTGTTGGACTCCATGATCTCCAGTTTGGCCCAGAAGTTTTAGCAATACTAGCTACGCTATTTGCTCCCGTTTGTGTTCCTCCATCGTCATTTTGTTCCCAGCAATAAGTTAAAGCATCTCCAGTATTTGCATCAGTTGCAGAACCTGTAAGTGTAAACGGAGTACTTTTAGGAATTGTATAATCTAATCCTGCATTTACAATTGGAGTGGCGTTATTTGCAGAGATAGAAGTAGTTACAGGACAAGTTTTAGTAGCTAAATTTGCTTGAATTTGAGCAATTGTTGCTTCATGATAAATATCGATAGAATGAGGAGCAATATCTTGAGATGTAATTCCCGCATAACCCATAATAGTTACACCAGAACCTACTTCTTTACTCACTCCAGATCCTTCGTTGCTGTTAGAGAAAGTGTGATTTCCTCCTAGTTGATGTCCAACTTCGTGAACAACATAATCGATATCGAAATTATCACCTTGAGGAATACCATCAGCAGGTGAAGTTATACCTGAACCTTTAGCAGAATCACATACACAACCTATACAACCAGCATTTCCTCCTCCCCCAGAAGCACCAAACATATGACCAATATCATAATTTGCAGCACCAATAGTGTTGGTTAATGTTGTTTGTAACGAAGCGTTCCAACTTGATAATGTAGTTGAGTACGGATCGGTAGCGGCATTATAGAAAATCACACTAGTAGTGTTTGCGATAAGGTTTAAGTGTAAAGCCAAATCTTTTTCATATACTCCATTACAACGAGTTAATGTAGCATTGAATGCAGCCAAAACTTTTGCTTGATCTGTAGAATTACCAGCTGTACTTGCGCCAAAATAAGCTGCATATTCTCCATTACAAGATTGAGCTAGTCTCATTACTCTTAATTGAGCTGAACTAGATTTGCTTGTACTCGGAATTTGACTATTGATATCTAAAACTAGTGCATGATCATCAGTTGAGCATGTCCAAGGTAGTTTGCCTTTTTCTCTTTGGGATTTAAAAACAGCATAAACAGAGTGATCTTGAGAATATGGTTCTATAAACTCATTTTCTTTATCCGTTCTAAAAATCATTGTTTGAATACCTTGAGGAGAAATACTTAATTTTATGGTAGCATATCTGTCAGTAATTCCTTTTCCTGAATAGGCTCTGATTTCTGGAAATTGAGCTTGTAAAGCTGGGTCAAAATTTGATGCCTCTATCATTTCAAATTGTTCGAACTGACCATCAGCATTTGGCAATGTAATACTTACTGTTTGATTGTTTGATCTGTTAATCGTTGAAAACAAAGTGTTTCTTAACTGAGCAGTATTCAAATCATATAGGCTGAACGTTTTTGGAAACGATAACCTAGCTACACCCTTGTCTGTAGCTGTAATTTTATTGGTGGTTGCATTGTGTGCAGACCAATATTTACCCGTTTGTGCTTGCATGTATCCGCAAGCAAAAATGGATAAACCTAAAATAAATTTTTTCATAAAATTTGGGTTTTTTGGTTTTTATAGATTGCGAATGTATCAATGTTTTTTTATTTAAAATGAATTATAGTTAAAATAATTACACAATATCGACAAAATAAGCAAAAATATCGATTATGTGTAAAATGAAATACATTCTTAAGGTATGGGTTTTTAAAAAATATTTTATTTTTTAAAATTCAAGATAAATATAGTTCCTTCATTCAATTTAGACTCCACTTCAATTTTGCAATCTATAGCTTTTGCTAAATCTCTTATTAAGTGAAAACCTAAACCAGTTTTGATTCCAGAAATTTCTTTGTCATCATATAATGCTTTAAATTGTTCATTAGATGCACCTTTTCCATTATCGGTAATTGATAAAAAAGTTTGGTTATTTTCTTTCCAAGTCTTCCAAATTATTAATGGACTTTCTGTTTCTTTCAAAGCTTTTATAGCATTCCCAGTTAGGTTTCGAATGATGGTTTTTAGGTAATTTTCGTCTGTATTTAATTGCAAATTTTCTGGGTTTTCATATGAAATTTTTATATTTTCTTCGCTAGAAAAATGCTTTTGAGTGTCTTCAAATAAAGACGAAATATAAATTTTGGTTGGTTGCGGTTTGAAATTTTCCATCTGACTTTTGCTCCATTGCAAAATATCTTCCATAGAATTTAGTAGGTTTTCTGCGCCTTCCATGGTTTTGTCTTGCATGCGTTTCGTGCTTTCCTCATCAAGCATTTCTGGGCTTTCTTTTTGAAGTTGTAAAAAGAAAATCAAGTTGGCAACAGGCCCTCGTAAATCGTGATTTAAAATACTAAAAAAACGAGTTTTGGCTTTATTGGCTTCGTCAAGATCAGTATTTAAAAGCTGTAATTTTTCGTTGTTCTTTTGTCGGTTCTGACTCTGATAAAACAACAAACTTCCAATGATTGCAAGTAAAAGAATTCCAGATAACAAAAACCATTTCTGTTTGTTGGAATTGCTTATTTGCAGATTTTTGATGGTATTTTGAGTCGAAAGCTGGTTAATTTTTTGCTCTTTTTTCTCCGTTTCATACTTGCGAAGTAAGTCTTCCGTATTTTTTGCAATATCAATTTTATTTATTGAATCTTTTTCAACTTCGGCAGCCTGTTTGTACGCTAGTGCCTTTTTAAAATCTTTTTTTACTTCATATAATTCCGATAGATTTTGATTGGCAGTGTACTGATATTCCATATCTTCAAAATCATTGGACAATGCTAATGCTTCCTGATAATATTTTTCGGCTAAACCATATTTTTTTTGAGCAAAATACATATCACCTAAATTGGAACAAACTATTTTTAGTGATTGTGTAGTTTCCAATTCTCTACAAAAACCTTCAGATTTTTTAAGATATTTTTCAGCTTTCGGATAATCTTTAGCTTTTTGATAGAGTCTGCCTAAATTGGTAAGTAAGTCGGTTTGCAGTAATTTATAATTAGCATCTTCTGCATATTTTAGTCCTTTTTCGTAATGCCTTATTGCTTTTTTGTTTTTCTTTATATCTTCATTCAGATTACCAATGTTATTTTCACAGATAGCCATTCCGATAAAATTCTTTAAGTCCGTTTCAATAGTCAGTGCTTTGTTAAAATAACCCAGAGCTTCGTCATATTTTTTGTAGAACTTAAGATTGTTGCCAAGTTGATTGTACGGATTTGTCTTGAGCGGCTTTAATTTATTTTTTTCCTGAAAATTAATCAGTTTAATGGAGTATTTTGTTGCATTTTCACGGTCTCCCAATTGATTATAAATGATTCCGATATTGTTTAAAGCATTTTGGTATTTCTTTTTTGGGAGTTTATATTTTTCAATGATCTTGGTGCTTTCCAGAAAACATTCCATCGCTTTTTGAGGATTTTGATTGGAATATTCTATAACGCCTTTCATATTCTGCACACTGTAAATACCAATCCCAAAATTAAATTTGATGGAAAGTTTATCCATTTGTGCAATAGACTTTTTAGCGTCTTCTATTTTTCCTTCCTGAACTAAAAGAAAAGCATATTCGTTGAGTGCCAAAATATAAGTCGTGTCTTGAGGTTTTGTTTTCAAAAAGACGGTCAGCGAATCCATCGATTTTGGAACCTGAGCAAAGGAATTCGCGAAAGTTAATAGCAAAAACAGAAGGAGAATCTTTTTCATAAAATGATATCTAGATTGCCTTTAAAGCTTCTGCCAACTGGAATAAAATTGCCGTTGTTAAGTTCGATTTCCTGACTGCTGATTTTTTGAATGTATTGTTTCTGAACAGCGTAACTTCGGTGAACTCTTAAAAAAGAATTAAATTTTTCTTCGAGTAAAATTTCACCCAAATTAGATAATACGCAATGTCTTTTGTTTTCAGTTACCAAGATGGTATAGTTTTTTAGCGCTTCCAAATAGAGTATTTCATGCAGTTTGACTTTTATTTGATCATGGCCTGTTTTTACAAAAACCGTATCTCCTCCAAGTGTTGATTCAAATAAATTGGATTTCGTTCGAACTTCCATAAATTCTTCCAGTCGCTTCATCATTTGTTCAAAACGAGGAAACTTAAATGGTTTTACTATAAAATCTAAAGTTTGTAATTCGAAAGTCTCTGCTGCACTTTCTGAATGTGAAGAAATAAAAACACAAACGGGAATTTCTAATGCTTTTTTACGCAATTCCAATCCTGAAGCACCATTCATTTCAATGTCTAAAAAGGCAACATCAATACTATTAGTACTTAAAAAAGTTAAGGCTTTTTCGGCTGAGTCAAAAACACCTACAATATTTAAGGTAGAAAATCTTTTGGCATAGGAAAGTATAACGAGCCGATCCATTTCATCATCATCAACAATTATGCAGTCAAAAAGCTTCATCCGTTATTTTTATTCAAATATAAAGATTTTTCTGTAAAAACGGTTATTCGTGTATTTAAAATGGCGTTGGTCCTTTTGTACTTGATTGACTTAGATTCGCTTAGTAAGTTTGTGCTTATTAATCTAAAAAATCAATTAATTATGAGTACTTATAAATATGTTACACCCTATTGGAGAGACAGTCAAACTGTTTTTGGCGAAGGGATAAAAGCGTACACAGGAACTACTTTTTTCATATTAAACTACAATGATAGTAGAGCTAATATCGCCATTCATTTTTATGATTTAAATGGAAATTTAATAACGGATATGGAAGTAGCAATGCTCGTACCAGCCAACTCCGTTTTAGACATGAGAATTGTAGATATCATAAGTTTTAAAGATCCTAATTATCGAGTGGCAACCAATTTAAGAACCGGTTCTATGAGAATTGTTAGCGATGTCCCTTTGGTAACTAGCGGTAAAATGTACAATGGTAAATCAACTTCCGATGGAGTCGTTGAAGATCTAAATGTATGGTCAATTCCGTTTGAAGAAGTTAAAGTAGTTCCACTAGAATTACATAGAATAGGCGATGAGATTCCAATCACTGATAAAAGTTATAAAGGATATTTTGACCGAAGAAGACCAGGACAAAGATAGTATTAGACACCTAAAAACTCCACATTGAAACATGTGGAGTTTTTTTATAAAAAAATTGTCTTTTGTGTATTTAAATTGTCGTTCGTCCTTTTGTCGTTTTTTCACAATCTATTATTATTCAACTTTGTTCAAGAATTATTAAACACAACTAATATTAAAACTTAGAAATTATGAGAAATAAAAAATTTAATTTTCAAATTAATGTAAAAAATGGGTTGCTTTACTTATTAATAACAATGCTAAGTATATTAACCATTTCCTGCAACCCTGATGATAATAATAGTACAGCGTCTACAACACAAACAAACTCTGGCACTGCCAACGTAACCGTGACTTCTGGGGGACAACAATTTAAATTAGCTGGACCATGTGGTTGGGCAGTTGCAGGTGGTGCAAATTATATTGGTGCCAATCAGTCAGAGAATAGTATGCGAACGTTTTCTTCCTATTTTAACATTACGCAACTTCCTACTGTAACGACACTTATACTTTGGTAGAAGACGCTAGTAGTACTCATACTAATCCAAATCATACTACAATGAGTATTGGTGAATTAACAGGAAGTACTCTAACCGAATGGTTTTCTAAAGATACATCCGGAACCTTAACACTTGTTGTTGATGGAAATAAAACAACAGCAAACCTTGCCGGAATTACTTTGTATCCTTATCAAGGCAATCCTATATTTTCTACCGGAAATACAGGTGCTTTTGCTAATAATGGTGCTTTGACAGGAACACTAGTTTTTTACAAACAGTAAATAGTAACTAAAATTTAAAATAACATGAAAAATTTATTGCTCTTAGCAACATTATTCTCTCTTTTTTCTTGTAAAAAAGAAGAAACAATCTCGGCAAACGAAGTGGTGGCAGATATCAAGCAAAACACTGAAATCTCTGCTAAAGAAGGCACAGGAAAAATAACCTTACGTTGCAATGGCAAAGAAATCACCACAGAAGGCGTTTGCGGTGGCTTAACGATCATGGGAGCTTTAATTATTGCGGTCAAAGACAAAACCAATCCAGCAAAAGTCTTTACTATTAACTTTAATGTTGCAGATTTTCCTGTTGATGGAAAAGAATACCTTATAAAATCTAAGGATTATTCTGTAGACAAGAATCCTGAAAATGAAGTTTCAGTAAGTTTTATGGAGGCATTGTCCAACAATAAAATGAATGTTTGGGAAACGCAACCAACCTCTGGAAAATTGGCTTTTTCGGTTAAAGGCAACGAAATTAAATGCCAATTGAAAGACCTGAAATTAAAGCCTAGTATCGTGTACAATGCAGACGATTTGCAAGGTGAAGGTACTATTTCTGGTGAGCTTACGCTTTATAAAAACTAAAACAATTAAGATGAAAACATTAAAACAAATACTAGGAATCACACTCATCAGCTTTTTTGCTATTTCATGTAGCAATGATGCAGAGCAAGATGTTCCAGCGCCAACCTTAGCACCCAAAGATATTTATACTGCGGGTTACGAATACAATGCTTCTGGGAAGCAGGTTGCAAAATATTGGAAAAATACTATCGAAACCGTTATAACTACGGGTGCTAAAAATGCTGAAGCTACAGATATTATTGTATATAACGATATCGTATATGTAACAGGTTCCGAAATCATCAATAGCGCTTATGAGCCGTTTTTATGGAAATTTGACACTCATGGAAATCGTATTACACTGGCTTTACCTACTATTTCTGCAGGTACAAAAGACGGATATGCTTCAGCTATAGCCGTTTCAGGGAATGACATATATGTTGCAGGAAAGGAAACAAATGCTGCGGGGAAAAGAGTGGCAAAATACTGGAAAAACGGAGTAGCTACAATATTGTCAGATGGTTCTATGAGTTGCGATGTTACTTGTATTGCAGTTGTTGGAAATGATGTCTATGTGGGTGGTTCAGAGAATAACGCTGCAGGGAACAGTATCGCAAAATACTGGAAAAATGGAGTATCGATTAATTTAACGAATGGAATGCAAGATGCATTAATTCAGTCTATAGTAGTAAAAGATAATATTGTTTATGCTTCTGGAGCTGAAAACATAAATGCTGCAACGATGGTTTCAAAATATTGGAAAAATGGAGTAGCTACAAATTTAACAACCAATTATGTAGCTGTTTCTTTAGCTATGACTGTCGTAAACAATGATGTGTATGTAACAGATTCTTCTTCTGATGGACTCAATTCTAGTTATGTCTCTAAAGTATGGAAAAATGACACTGCTACAAATGTGTCTAGCAACAATCAAACAGCATATGCTATTTCAGTTGTTGGTACTGATATTTTTGTGGCTGGAAATGAAAAAAGCACAACTACTGGTGAAAGTTTTGCCAGTTACTGGAGAAATGGAGTTAGAAATAGTCTTACTGATGGAACTTATAATGCTATGGCATATTCAATTTTTGTAACTACTAATTAAAATCAATTAGCATGAAAATACTAAAAACAATATTTATAACAATAACCGCATTGTTATTTTCTTCTCAAAGTCACGCACAATTTTTTAAAAATTTAGCTGATAAAGCCGCGAATGCAGCATCCAGAACAGTAGAACGAAAAGTAGAAGAAAAATCAGAAAAAACGACTAGCGATGCTTCCGATCAAGTTTTAAATCCCAAGATAAAAAAATCTAAGAACAAAGAAACAAACGATAACGAAGTAGTAGAAGAGTCCAAATCTAAAAAAGACAAAAGTGGTAAATCCGATAAAAAAACTAAAGAAGTAAAATCGGCAAAAGATTTTGTTCCTGGAAACAAAGTTTTAGTTTATGAGGATTTTTCACAAGATGCTATTGGCGATTTTCCTGTAAATTGGCTCACAAACAGTAGTGGTGAAGTAGTTGAAATTTCAGGCACTCCGCAGCGTTGGTTAAAATTATCAAACAAAGGTGCATTTACCATTACCGATGTAAAGCAATTGCCAGAAAATTTTACATTAGAATTTGAAGTTTATATCAATCCAGGTTCATTTTCTTTCTATTCTTCATTTTTAAATATCGGATTTATCGAATCTAAAAAGAAAAATGATTATTCTAAATGGGACGAATATAGCAATGGTTCGGAAGGAATTATTATGAGAATATCACCAACAGTTGCCGATGCTTATAAAGAAGGAACACTAGGGCATTCTGGGGTTAAAGTGTTTTCCGAAGGCGAAAAAATATTAGAAAACGAACTTGATACACCAAGTTTTAATTATACCAACAATAATCAAGTAAAGGTGCAAATTTGGAGACAAAAAAACAGATTGCGAATGTATATTGGAGGGCAAAAAATCTGGGATTTACCCAATGCTTTTCAGCAAGTAAAGTATAATAATGTTATGTTTTATATTCATGACTATAACAACGAAGAAGATAAATATTATATTTCTAATTTTAGACTAGCCGAAGCTACAGGAGACACCAGACACAAATTGCTAGAAACTGGAACTTTTTCTACTAATGAAATTTTGTTCGATTCAGGAAAAGCATCTATAAAACCATCTAGTATAAAGGTTATAGATGAAATAGGGAATGTATTAAAAGTCAATCCAAAAATTAAAATATCTATTACAGGACATACTGATAGTGATGGCGATGATAAAAAAAATCTAGAATTGTCAAAACTTAGAGCGATGGCAGTAAAAACAGAGTTGGTTAGAAAATTTGAATTAAACGAAGACAATATTCAGGTTATTGGAAAAGGAGAGACGCAACCCATTTCAAAGAACATGACCGAAGAAGGTAAAAAACTAAATCGAAGAGTCGAATTTAACGTTATTAAGTAGTGGTGTTTTTTAATTTTTTACGTTAGGTCTGGCGAAAGTCAGGCCTTTTTTATTTAAAACTCAACACGAATGTTGTTCCTTCTTTCAATTTAGATTCTACTTTAATTTTGCAATCAATAGCTTTTGCTAAATCTTGGATTAAATGTAAACCCAAGCCGGTTTTTATACCTATAACCTCAGTATCATCGTATAATGCTTTAAAATTTTCTTGAACTCCACCAATACCATTATCTGAAATCGACAAGTGGGTTTTGTTGTTTTCCTGCCAAGCTTTCCAAATTATAGTCGGATTATTAGTTTTATTTAATGCTTTTATAGCATTTCCAGTAAGATTTCTAATAATAGTTTTTAGATAATTTTCGTCAGTAATGAATTCTATTTTTTCAGGATTCTCAAAAATAATTGTTATTTTTTCTTCGCTTTCAAAATGTTTTCTTGTATCATCAAAAATAGAATCTATGGTAGTTTTTTTATATTGCGGGTTAAAATTTTCCATCTGCCCCTTGCTCCAAAGTAAAATATCTTCCATCGAATTAAGTAGATTTTCTGCCCCTGTAATGGTTTTGTTTTCCATTCTTTTCTTACTTTCTATGTCAAGCAATTCTGGACTGTCTTTCTGAATATGTAAGAAATGAATTAGATTAGCAACAGGACTTCTTAAATCGTGATTTAATATACTAAAAAAACGTGCTTTGGTTTTGTTTGCTATTTCAAGCTCGGTATTTAATAGTTGTAATTTCTTATTTATTTTTTTGCGATTTCTACTTTGATAAAAAATCAGAAAACTTATAATCGCTATGAGTAATATTCCTAAAATATACAAAATACGTTGTCGATTAGCATTTTTTATTTGCAGATTTTTAAATGCATTTTCAGTAGATAAAATATTTATTTTTTGTTGTTTGGTTTTATTCTGATATTTAGCTTCAGCATTCGCAATACTTTGTTTAGAAGATTCCATTTGTATAGAGTCATTACTTTGACTGTATATATTGGAATAAATATATGCTTTTTGCCAAAGTCCTAATGCTGCATAACTTTTAGAAAGTGTTTTGCTTATGTCTGCATAATATTCCTTATCGAAGCTTGATGCAAATTTTGATGCAAATTTTAGTGTTACAATCGAATTTTTATAATCTCCTTTTTTGTAAAGAACCTTGCCTATTGTCATATTTGCTTCCATGAGAATTTCTTCATCATTAGATTTCTGAGCAAGGACCAATGCCTTTTTAGAATAGCTGTAAGCTTTTTGAATCTCATTATTCTCTAAATAATACTCTGCCATACTTCTATTGGCAAGACTTATATTTAGTAGTAGCGAATCATTTTTGCTTACTAGATTGTAAATTTCTTTGTAGTATTTTTGAGCGCTATCTATTTTTTTTAAAGCTACATAACATTGTATGTAGTTGTTGTGTAAAAATGCTATCGCATTAGAAGAATTAGTAATATATGATTTTGCATAATTTGTATATTCTATTCCTTTCTGGTAGTGCTTCATTTTTATATATCCACCAGCTATTTGTTCGTAAGAAATTCCAATATTATCGTTATTATTTGGATCGCTTTTTGGAAATAATTTTCGATATTCGATTGCTTTTATTTTGTAAAAAATAAATTTTTCGTAAGATGATTTGTCTAAATAATACTCGCCTAAACTTCCGTTAAGAATACCTTTAGTATAAATACTTTTTGTAGTATCTAATATTTTTTTGATGTAATTTATTAAGCTATCTCTTTTACTAAATTCTTTTGTAGAGTAATACAAATAATTAAGACGCATGATGGCAAGCGTTTCAGATTTTAATTGTTTTGATTTTTTTGCATATTTCCAAGAGCTCTCATAACAATCTACAGCATCATTGTAGTTATTATTGTCATACTCAAATCCATAAGCTTTATAGTAATAAAATTTAGATAAAAAAGAATTGTCATTTTTAGATAAAATAAGACCTTGATTTGCAATAGTAACTAGTCGCTTGTATTTTTCATCATCAATTAGTTTCTTACAGTAATCTTCCCAAATTTGAAGTTTTTCTTTTTGAGTTTTATATTTTGAAAGATTGGGTTCTTGTTGTGAATAAGAAATCAATGAAATCATCATTAATAACGAAAATATAAATTTCCTCATAGAATAAAATTCAAATTATCTTTATAACTTCTTCCTACGGGAATTAAAATGTTATTATTTAATAAAATTTCTTGTGAATTTATTTTTTGAATAAATTGTTTTTGTACCGCAAAACTTCTATGTATTCTTATAAAAGATTGAAAATGGTTTTCTTTTAATAACGTTCCAATACTTGACAAAACACAATGCCTTTTCTGATTAGTTACTATGAGAGTATAATCTTTTAAAGCTTCGAGATATAAAATATCATGTAATTTTACTTTTGTTTGTTCATGACCTTCTTTTATATAAATAGTATCACCACCAATACTTGCTTCAAAGAGTTGAGCTTTGTGTTTTATTTCCATAAACTCTTCAATACGGCTCATTGTTTGGGCAAAACGGTCAAATTTTATTGGTTTTACAATAAAATCTAATGTTTCTAATTCAAAACTTTCTACAGCATGTTCGGTATGAGCAGTAATATATACACAAATAGGGACATTGAGTGTTTTTTTTCTTAATTCGAGTCCGTTCAAACCAGGCATGTCAATATCAAGGAAAAGAATATCTACTTTTTCTCTTTCAATAATTTCTAAAGCATCTTCCGCTAATTCGTAACTGCCTAAAATATTTAGGTTAGAAAATCTTTTTGCATAGGAGATTACCGTCAATCTGTCGATTTCGTCATCATCTATAATTATACAATTTAATTTTTTCACCCTGTAATTGATGTTTTTTATCAAAAATAAGAAATTTAAATTAATAATTGTTGTCTGTCTATTTAAAACGTCGTTCGTCTATTAGTGATTTTCTAAGAAATAATGCAGGCGCATCTTTGCCTAAATAATAAACAAATATAAATTATGAAAACAATTAAAACAACAATCGCAATTTTAGCATTAGCAATTTTTTCAATCTCTTGTAGTAAAGATGATGAGGCAACACCAGCAGTAGTTATTCCAGAACAAAATCCTTTAGCAGGATATTTAACCGCATCAGGATTTGATCAAGCATTAACAAATCATATAAATTCCGTGGATTATGAGTTTGGGTATTCCTTTACTCCTTTAGTAAATGGCACAATGACTGCTATTGTAGCTAAAATTCCAGATATTCATATAGGAATGAGAGTTACCATATGGGATAAAGTAGCAGGAACGGTACTTAGAACTGAATCTATTGACATGATAGCTGCTGGAGTAGAAGTGACTAAGGCAATTAATGCTTTAACTCTTGTAAAAGATAAAGAATATTTTATTACATTCAATAGTAATGATTGGTACGACCATAGAAAAACAGATAATTCAGCAGTTACTTATCCTTTTACAATAGAAGACATCAAAATTACAGGATATTCTTACGCAACAGGAACAGCTCAGGCAATTCCTAATACTCCTCAAACAACTTATTATGCTGGAGATGTAAGTTTTAAATTTCAAAAATAATAATTTGATTTATAAACAAATATTTCGGGGAATATTTATTTATAAATTTTTTGAGTTAGTTTAAACAAAAATAAGGTCTGGTGTAATTACCAAACCTTTTTTTGTTTAAAATAATCTCGTTTATCTAACACTCAAAACAAAATAATTTTTCTTCCCGCTTTTTAATAATACAAACTGATTGTTTATCATGTCTTTTGATGAAAGTATAAATTCTCCAGTTACTTTTTCTTTATTTACTGAAATAGAATTAGCGGTAAGTGTTCTTCTAGCCTCTCCATTAGATTTTAAGAATCCTGATTTTTCATTCAGCACCTCAACAATATTTATTCCAGCTTCAATATCAGATTTTGAAATTTCAGCTTGCGGAACACCATCAAAAATTCCTAAAAAAGTGGCAGCATCTATCCTTTCAAATCATCAGAATTAGAATTGCCAAACAAAATATTAGAAGCTTTTATTGCTTTTTCTAATTTTGGCTGCTCCATGAACTAGTGTTGTGATTTCTTCGGTTAGTTTGCGCTGTAAAACACGTAAATGTGGTGCGTTTTTATTTTTTTCAATCAAACCATCAATGGTGTTTTTATCTAAAAAAGTGAATGTTTTAATGTGTTTTTCGGCATCTTCATCGGAAGTATTTAACCAAAATTGGTAAAAACTTATAAACCGAATTTTTATCGGCAGCTAGCCAAAGGTCACCGCCAAGTCTTGCTTCAAATAAATTTGCTTTAGTCCGAACTTCCATAAATTCGTATAAGCGTTGCATCATTTGTTCAAAACGTGGAAATTTAAATGGTTTTGCAATAAAGTCTAAGGTTTGTAATTCAAAAGTTTCTGCAGCATTTTCGGAATGAGAAGAAATAAAAATGCAAATTGAAATTTCTAAGGATTTTCTGCGCAATTCTAATCCGTTTGCTTCTCCCATTTCAATATCTAAAAAGGCAACATCAACTGTATTTGTGCTTAAAAAATTTAACACTTTTTCCGCTGAATAAAAGATACCGAAAATATTTAAGACCGAAAATATTTTAGCATAAGAAAGAACAACGAGCCTTTCCATTTCATCATCAACAATTATGCAGTCAAAACGCTTCATTGATTATATTTTTATTCCAATATAGAGACTTTCGAAAAAAAGCTGTTGTAAGCAGTTTTTTTATTTAGTTATATACCTCAAAAATCGTCTTCCGATGTCTGTAAATTTATAAATAGCATCAGGTTTATGGATAATATCGTATGATTCCAGCAATGCGATTAATTTAGTTATGTTTGCATCATTCTGCATTCTTGAATTATTTTGAATTGATCTTGTTATGTAATTAAAAGCATCTAATTCAATGCTATTATTCATTATCCTTTCTGCCAACTTTTCAAGTTCTGAATTTCTATTATCTATTACTTCATCTACTTTCTCTAAACTACTACCATTATCAATTTGTTTTTTAAGCAATTCAATTTCTAAATTTTTGTCTTGAACTAATTTTGAAAACCTCTCTTCTTGTTTAAGGATTTGCTCTCTTAATTCAATAGATTGTTCAACGGTTAATAACTGTTTACTTTCAATTAAGTTTTTATGTTTTGATTTCTAATTTTCAAAATTTATTGATAACCAATATGCTCCGTTGGAAAGAAAAGGAATAATTGTAATCAATATAAATGTTGAAATTAAAGGGTAAGTTATCAGATAATGACTGTCATTATAATTAGTAATAATGTAGTCAATTTTGTTGGTATTTAATTTATTTTCTGAAATAAAAAACTTAAATATGGGATTTTCCAATTCCATAAAAGCCAAGAAAAGATAAAAGTTCCAAAAAGTGGACTTGTAGTTCGTTCATATAGAATTGCAGAGATAGATTTTTTAATTTCTTCCATTTTAAATTGCGTATGTTGTTTTTTTTTAGTGTTTTGCGATAAAATCGCCTACAACTTTAAGATTTACATGATTTTTCTTTTAATTCAACTTAAAATTAACCTGCAATCGTTCCAATTCGTTTAGTAATTCATTGGAGATTTTTATTTTTAGCTTGCGGCTGTTCATCGAAATTTTATTAATTACTTTAATTTCTTCGACTTCGGTGGCAACGGTTGGTTCTGGATTTTCAGCTTCTTGTATATCGCCATTTTCGTCCAGAACAATTTCTATATCTTCTGTTTCGACAGGTGCAACTTCTATTTGTTTTTTAATTTTTTCTAATTCTAAAATCTCAAAAGAAACCGTGTTGTCACCTTTATTCGCATTAAAAATAGCATTTAGCTTAGCAACTAATTCTTCTCGTAATTCTTTTATATCTAAATGAATGACCAGTTTTTTTGCAAAAATTCGCAAAACATCTTGTATCGATTCTACTTGCAGAAAGTTAATTTGTGGATCCGATTTTTTACCCGTTTCACGATTTACCCAACCATCTTTTATATTAACTCTAATGTACACAAACTGGTTTTGAACCAGAAAATGCCTGAATTTTAAGTATTCTTCATTAAAAATCCTGAACTCATTACTCTCGTCATACCCTTCTAAAACAAATGTCGCCCAGCCTTTTCCGTTTTTAGCTGTTCGGTGTTGTACATTGGTTACAATTCCCCCAAAAGAGAGATTTTTCCCCACGAATTGTTCTAAACTTTTTAGCGATTCGAGTTTGTTGTTGCAAAAATATTTCATTTCAAATCGGTAATCATCTAACGGGTGACCTGAAATATAAATTCCAACTACTTCTTTTTCTTTGGCTAATTTTTCCATTGTATTCCACTCTTCACACGGCGGAATTACTGGTTCAGAAATTTGCACATCACTCGTATCGCCAAACAAACTCACTTGCGACGAATTTTCATTTTCTTGAAACTTCGCACCAAATCGTATGGCTTTTTCGTAAAATGTAATTCCATCTCCATCGGTATGAAAATATTGCGCCCGATGTGTATTTTCAAAACAATCAAAACCGCCCGCAAGTATCAGATTTTCGATGGCTTTTTTGTTGGCAGCACGTTGGTCGACACGTTTGGCTAAATCAAAAATAGATTTGTAGTTTCCTTCTTTTCTGCTTTCTACAATGGTGTTTACAGCGCCCATTCCAACACCTTTTACAGCACCTATCCCGAAACGAACCGCATAATCATCATTTACCGTAAATTTATAAAAAGATTCATTCACATCTGGACCCAAAACGGCTAATCCCATGCGCTTGCATTCTTCCATAAAGAAAGAAACTTGCTTAATATCGCTCATGTTGTTAGACAAAACCGCCGCCATATATTCCGCTGGATAATTGGCTTTTAGATAGGCAGTTTGATACGCAATCCAAGCATAACAGGTGGAGTGCGATTTGTTAAAAGCATATTCTGCAAAGGCTTCCCAGTCTTTCCATATTTTTTCTAGTTTGTCTTCAGCATGGCCTTTGGCAACAGCCTGACTCACAAATTTAGGTTTCATTTTGTCTAGCACATCGCGTTGCTTTTTCCCCATGGCTTTACGCAAAACGTCGGCATCACCTTTAGAAAAATCGGCCAGTCTTTGTGACAAAAGCATTACTTGTTCTTGGTAAACAGTAATTCCGTATGTATCTTTTAGTAATTCTTCGCAAGCTTCAAGGTCGTATTCTATAGGTTCTTCTCCATTTTTTCTTTTAATAAAACTTGGAATATAAGCAATAGGTCCTGGACGATATAAGGCATTCATGGCGATTAAATCATTGAAAACCGTCGGCTTCAGTTCCTTCATATATTTTTGCATTCCAGCACTTTCGTACTGAAAAATCCCAACAGTTTCGCCACGTTGAAACAATTCATAAGTCTTTACATCATCGATAGGAAAAGTGTCTGGATCGAGCACTTTTCCTGTTCTGTATTTTACAAGTTTTACAGTATCTTTTATTAATGTTAGGGTTTTCAGTCCCAAGAAATCCATTTTTAACAATCCTGCACTTTCCGCAACGGAGTTGTCAAATTGGGTTACATATAAATCGGAATCTTTTGCCGTGGTTACAGGAACAAAATTGGTAATATCACTTGGAGTAATAATCACACCACAAGCATGAATTCCTGTATTACGCAGATTCCCTTCCAGAATTTGCGCTTGCTGAATGGTTTCGCCACCCAAATCTTCTTCTTTAGAAAGTATTATTAATTCTTTCATTCGGTCGAAATCCTCTGGACGTAAAACTTTTCGGATTTCAGCTTCAGTGTCATTCATAAAACGAGCCAAATTCCATTTTCCAGGAAGCATTCCAGGCAATAATTTAGCAATTTTATCAGCTTCAAAAAGTGGTAAATCTAATACTCTAGCAGTATCTCGAATGGCGGATTTTGCTGCCATTGTACCATACGTTATAATTTGGGCGACTTGCTTTTTTCCGTATTTTTCAATCACATAATCCATGACTTTACTTCTTCCTTCGTCATCAAAATCGATATCGATATCGGGAAGTGACACACGGTCAGGATTTAAGAATCTTTCGAAAAGTAAATTATATAAAAGCGGATCGATATTGGTAATTCCCAAACAATACGCTACTACCGAACCCGCTGCAGAACCACGACCTGGTCCAACAGAAACATCCATTTTTCTGGCTTCGGCAATAAAATCTTGTACAATTAAGAAATAACCCGGATAACCTGAGTTTTGTATAGTTAAGAGTTCAAAATCTATTCGTTCTTCAATTTCGGGAGTAATTTCTGCATAACGCCTTTTGGCTCCTTCGTAAGTAAGATGATGCAAATATTTATTTTCTCCTCGAACGCCGCCGTCTGTTTCGTCTTCTAAAATTAAAAATTCAGATGGAATTTCAAATTTTGGCAATAAAACATCTCGATATAGTGAATAGATTTCTATTTTATCTACAATTTCTTGAATGTTGACAATAGCTTCAGGCAAATCAGAAAACAATTGTTTCATTTCTTCTCCAGATTTGAAATAATATTCCTGATTAGGCAATCCGAATCGGTAACCACGACCGCGACCTATAGGTGTGGCTTGCTTCTCCCCTTCTTTTACACATAACAAAATATCATGCGCATTGGCATCGTCTTTAGAGATATAAAAAGTATTATTGGTGGCAATGAGTTTTACTTCATGCTTTTTTGCAAAGGATATTAAAGTTTGATTGACACGATTTTCGTCTTCCTGATTGTGGCGCATCAATTCGAGATAAAAATCGTCCCCAAATTGAGATTTCCACCACAAGAGTGATTCTTCTGCTTGATTTTCACCAAGATTTAAAACTTTACTAGGGATTTCTCCGTACAAATTCCCTGATAAAACAATAATATCTTCTTTGTATTGTTCGATTACATTTCTGTCTATTCTTGGTACGTAATAAAAACCTTCGGTATAAGCTATGGAAGACATTTTGGCTAAATTATGATAGCCTTTTTTATTTTTTGCCAAGAAAACAACTTGGTAGCCATTGTCTTTTTTGGTTTTGTCTTTGTGGTTGTCGCAGACAAAAAATTCACAACCTACGATAGGTTTCATTTCAACCTCAGTTGCTTCTTCACCGTTTTCTAACGCAGTGGCGTTTTTGGTGGAAGCTATTTTATTTTGATTCAATACATCTCGAACAAAATGAAAGGCACCCATCAAATTAGCATGATCCGTCATGGCAACGGCCGACATTTTATTTTTTGCAGCAGCAGCGACAAGTTTCGCAACCGAAATTGTAGATTGTAAAACCGAGAACTGCGTATGATTGTGCAAATGCGCAAACTTTGCCGCTGCTAAATCTTGTGTGATTTCGGCTGAAACTGGTGTTTTAGTTTCAACTTTTTCAGCTTGTTGAAAACGTTTTGCTATTTCGGCAGAAGCTTCTTTAAGATTGATATGTTTTAAGCCTATGAGCTGAATTTCTCCTTGATTTTTACTCTGAAATTCATGAAAATAATTGGCTTCAACATCCAGTTCTTCTTTGGTAAAAATTTCTCTTTTAATTAATTCTAAAAAACAACGAGTCGTTGCCTCGACATCGGCAGTAGCATTGTGTGCTTCTGAAAATGGAACCTTAAAAAGATATTGGTGCAATTCGGTCAATGTTGGCAATTTGAAACGACCTCCACGACCTCCAGGTAATTTTAATAATGATGCGGTAACTTCGGTACAAGTGTCCAGAACTGGCATTTTGACCATTGTTGAACCAATATTGGCACGATGAAATTCGCAACCCATAATATTGACATCAAATCCTACATTTTGCCCAACTATAAATTTAGTTTTTGATAATGCAATGTTGAATTTTTCTAAAACTTCTTGTAATGATATGCCTTGTTCTTGTGCTAGTTCGGTAGAAATACCGTGAATACGTTCTGCATCATAAGGAATATTAAATCCTTCTGGTTTGATTAAATAATCTTGATGCTCGATAAGATTTCCCATCTCGTCATGCAATTGCCATGCGATTTGGATACAACGCGGCCAGTTGTCAGTATCAGTAATAGGTGCTGACCAACTGCGTGGTAATCCTGTGGTTTCGGTGTCGAAGATTAAATACATATATTAGACATTAGTAACTAGGCAAAAGGCAATAGTTATTGAAACAAAAATACATTTTATGTGATTGAATGTCAATTTTAGTTATTAACAAACATAAAAAAAACCACCTCGATTGAGGTGGTTTGATATATTTTGAAAATAAGTTAGATTAGTATCCGCCTCTGTTTCCACCACGGTCATTAGAACCACCACTACGGCTGTTTCCACCACCACTGTAACCTCCACGAGAATCACCACCACGGCTGCTGTTTCCACCACCATAACCACCACCACTTGGGCGACTGTTATTGAAGCTTTTTCTTTCACCTTCTGGTTTTGGTTCTGATTTGTTTACAACAATAGCACGTCCGTCAACAGTTGCACCATTTAACTCATCAATAGCTTTTTGACCTTCTTCGTCATTTGGCATTTCAACAAAACCAAATCCTTTACTTCTTCCTGTAAATTTATCAGTAATAATTTTTACTGATTCTACAGCACCATAAGCCTCGAAAGACTCTCTTAAATCTGCTTCCTCGATACTCCAAGGAAGACTTCCAACAAAAATGTTCATATATTATATTTATTATATTAGGACAAAGGTAAGTTATTAATATTCTAAATTACACGATGTTAAGATTTTATTTTAAAAATAGCTCTTTTTCAACACTTTAGAAACATTAATGTTTAAAATTAATTTACAGGAACCTTGTAAAAAATACCGTCACGGCAAGCTGCCGTTTGATTATTTCCTGCATCAAATGCTGTAAACTTAAAATTGCCTGAAATAGTTGCTCCATCATATTCCGTAATTGTCACTTCCCCATTACTTTTTGTGACATCTTGAACTATTATTGATGCATTTGAATTTGCACCTACAATATTTACAAGATCTCCTGCTCTATAATTAGTCCCTGGCATATTTACTTTAACACTTGTAATTACTCCATTTGCATTTGCAACTATGTCAACTTTAAGACCTGATCCAGAACCACCTGCAGTATCTACTAAACTTGATGTTGTATATCCTGTCCCTCCTGAAAAAAGAGATATATTATTTACTGGAGCGAAAGTTATTCCTGTAGTATAATTAAAATTAGTAGCGTCGTTTGCAAATGAATAAGAAACGAAATTTGAAGTATTTATTGTACCTAAATTTCTGGCGCCCAATGCAGATGAATTTAAGTTTATTTCTAGGTTTCCTTTTGCAGATACTCCTTTTAATAAGACCTGTCCAGTTGAAGATTTTGTTGCTGACATCGCTGAGGATTTCCACAAAGAACCATTAATTTGTGCTTGAAATGCTGGATTATTAAATTCTACATTTTTTTCGCATGATATTAATGCAATTGCAGAAGCAAATAGGAAAATAATTTTTTTCATCTTTTTGAGTGAATTTTAGATTACAAAAATAACCGATTACATTTAAAAAACTAACAAACAATATAATTATTTACAAGGAAAAACCAAAATATCAAGAGTTTAGTACTAAGTTTAAGAAAAATATGTATATTTGCACCCTTAAATAATCGAGGTCGAGTACCTCAAAATTAATCATAAGATTATGTCAGTAAAAATTAGATTACAAAGACACGGTAAAAAAGGAAAACCTTTTTACTGGGTAGTAGCTGCAGATGCACGCTCAAAAAGAGATGGTAAATACCTAGAAAAAATTGGTACTTACAACCCAAACACAAATCCTGCGACAGTAGACTTGAACCTTGATGCTGCCGTACAATGGTTGCATAACGGAGCTCAACCAACTGATACTGCTAGAGCAATTCTTTCTTACAAAGGCGCTTTACTAAAACACCACCTTGACGGAGGAGTTCGTAAAGGAGCATTAACACAAGATCAAGCTGATGCAAAATTAGCCGCTTGGATTGAAGCTAAAGCTGGAAAAGTTGATGCTAAAAAAGATGGTTTAACTAAAGCACAATCTGATGCTAAAGCTAAAGCATTTAAAGCCGAAACAGCTGCAAACGAAAAACGTATTGCTGCACAAACTGAAGCTGCTAAAGTTCCAGAAGAAGTTGTAGTTGAAGAAGAAGTTGCTACAGAAGAAGTTGTTGAAGCTGCTACAGAAGTAGAAGCTCCAGCTGCTGAAGAAGCTAGCGAAGAAAAAGAAGCTTAATAATTAATTTTTGCAAGATGCGTAAAGAAGATTGTTTCTACTTAGGTAAAATTGCGAAAAAATTTAGTTTCAAAGGGGAAGTTCTTATCTATTTAGATACGGATGAACCTGAAATGTATGAAGATTTGGAATCAGTTTTTGTTGAAGTAAACAAAAATCTGGTTCCATTTTTTATTGAAAATAGCAACCTACACAAAGCTGATTTTCTCCGTGTTCGTTTTGAAGATGTAGACAACGAAGAAGAAGCCAATGCTATTATGAATTGCGAAGTGTATCTTCCGCTAAAAATGTTACCAAAACTTACAGGTAATAAATTCTATTTTCACGAAGTGATTGGTTTTGAAATTGAAGATAAGCGTGTTGGCGTTTTTGGAAAAATCGTTTCTATAAATGATACTACTGCTCAACCACTTTTTGAAGTTTTAAACGGTGAAGTTGAAATGCTAATCCCAATGATTGATCATTTTATTGTAAAAATAGACAGAGAAAACAAAAAAGTTATCATGGATTTGCCAGAAGGACTTGTCGAAATGTATCTTTAATTAGATTGTTAGACTTCTTAGATTTTTAGATTTTTAGAAAATCTAAAATCAACATTGCAGAATCTCTAATCATCCGTCGTATGTTTTCATTCAAACAATTCTCTATTCAACAAGATAAAACAGCAATGAAAGTTGGAACCGATGGCGTTTTACTTGGCGCTTGGACTCCCATAGACCATAACCCAAATTCTATTTTAGACATAGGATCCGGAACAGGTCTTATTGCGCTAATGCTAGCACAACGCACATCAGCTGAACAAATTGATGCTTTAGAAATTGACGAAGATGCCTACGAACAAGCCACGGATAATTTTGAAAATTCTTCTTGGAGCGACCGTTTGTTTTGTTATCACGCAGGTTTAGACGAATTTGTCGAAGAACCAGAAGATGAGTATGATTTAATTGTTTGCAATCCGCCATTTTACACCGAAGATTATAAAACCGATAACGAACAACGAGATTTGGCTCGTTTCTCAGATGCCATGCCTTTTGAAGAACTAATCGAAGCTGCTGATTTACTACTTTCTGAAAACGGTATTTTTTCTGTTATAATTCCATACAAAGAAGAAGAAAAGTTTATTACTATGGCAAATGAATATGATTTATACATTATAAAAACCACTCGTGTAAAAGGAACTCCAACCTCTGAAATTAAACGTAGTTTATTGGCTTTTAGCCGAAATAAACCAGAGAATTTGTCTATTGATGAAGTAATTATAGAAACTACTAGACATAATTACACTCAGGAATATATAAACTTGACAAAGGATTTTTATTTAAAAATGTAAGATTGGTCTATACTAATTTCTATATTTGATTTATTAAATTTTTCCATTGAAAAAAATATTTCCATTTTTCTCTTACTTATTTCACCCTATTTTTATATCGGTGTTGGCAACAATTTTTTATTTTTTTATAATAACAAATCGTTATTTTGTTTACGAAACAATCTATTTATACATCATACAAGTTCTTTTAGTGACTGTACTTATTCCATTAACAGGGTTTTATTTGCTTATTATCTTTGGCAAGGTAGACTCTATAATGGTTGCCAAAGTTTCACAAAGAAAAATCCCTTTAACCTTCCATATACTATTACTATCTATATTAATTATGAAAAGTATTACAAAAGAAGTAATACCTGAATTATTTTATTTCTTTTTAGGCAGTATAATCAGTAGTGTAATCGCGTTATTATTGGTTTACCTTAAGAAAAAAGCAAGCTTGCACATGTTGGGAATTTCATCACTAACTGTATTTTGCATAAGTTGCTGTATACATTTTCAAGTTCGTGAAGTTTTAATAATAAGTTTACTATTACTTTGCAATGGTCTTGTTGCTTCTTCAAGATTATATATGAAAGCACACACAACAAAAGAATTAGTTTTAGGATATTTGATCGGATTATTCCCTCAGTTACTACTTTTGTTCTTTTGGTTATAATATATAAAACATTAAACCAATATTTAAAGTACTTAATCCAATAGAATTCCCATTTAAGTTACCAGTTTTAAACATATTTTGTAGTCCGTAATAAGCGTACAAATTCCAAGAATTATACCCTGCAGAAATATAAGCACCGTAATGAATTTTATTAATATCAGGATTATTATTTATTTTAAATTTTTGATTTGCATCAACATATCGTGACTGACTTAAAAGCAAATAACTCAATTTAAAACCTGTATAAACTCTCCAAAACTTATGGGACTCGAAGGTTGAAGTTCTCCATCGAAATTCAATAGGCAAATCGACAAAATATAATGCTAATTTGTTTTTATCATAATTAATCCCAGACACGATTGTTTCATAATTAATTGTTCCATCAATATCCTCTTTTACAATAAGATTTTCTTTATAATTACTATACGAAAAGCCTAATCCTGGAGCAATCGCAAAGGTTCTTTTTTTATTAATTGGAAAATCCCTTAACAAACCTAAATTTAAACCTGTAGAAAACGAATTTTGAGATACTCCAACAGGCTTATCATTTAATATATTATATGTAACCCCAAAATAAAATTGATCCTCTCTATACAAAGAATCTATTGCTGAAAAATTTGGTTCCTCCTGTGAAAAAACATTTAAAGAAAACAAAAATAAATAAAAAATAAAAAAATTTCGCATGAGATATAATTATGGTTTAAAGTTAAGAAAATAC
This sequence comes from Flavobacterium sp., assembly GCF_039932285.1. Lineage (GTDB taxonomy): Bacteria > Bacteroidota > Bacteroidia > Flavobacteriales > Flavobacteriaceae > Flavobacterium. Next base: position 9,475 of record NZ_JBDTQE010000022.1, on the reverse strand, counting down.
TTTAAACTAAAAATGCCTTTCATTAAGAAAGGCATTTTTAAATTTTTTATGAATGATGAAGTTCTTCTTCACCTTCTTTCATAGGTACATTTTGAGGAACAAAATCTTCGTCATGACCTGGTTTGCTATAATCGTAAGGCCATCTATGAACCTCTGGAATAGCACCTGGCCAGTTTCCATGTATGTGTTCTATTGGTGCAGTCCACTCAAGAGTATTAGATCTCCATGGATTTTGTACTGTTCTTTTTCCGTAAAAAATACTTGTAAAGAAATTCCACATAAATACCAATTGGAAAGCTGCTCCAATTAATGCAAAAGTAGTAATTACTTTATTCACATCAGCTAAATCATCAAATAATGGAAAGTTAGTATTTGTATAATAACGACGTGGTAATCCAGCCATTCCTATAAAGTGCATCGGATAGAAAACCCCATAAGCACATATTGCAGTTACCCAAAAGTGAATATATCCTAAGTTTTTATTCATCATTCTTCCGAACATTTTCGGGAACCAGTGATATACTCCAGCAAAGAAACCATACAATGCAGAAATACCCATCACTAAGTGAAAGTGAGCTACTACAAAGTAAGTATCATGAACATTAATATCTAATGTACTATCTCCTAAAACAATACCTGTAATACCTCCAGATATAAAAGTAGAAACTAATCCAATTGAGAATAACATGGCAGGATTTAATTGCAAGTTACCTTTCCAAAGAGTTGTAATATAATTAAATGCTTTTACCGCAGATGGAATCGCAATCAATAAAGTTGTAAAGGTAAATACAGACCCTAAAAATGGATTCATTCCAGAAATAAACATGTGGTGTCCCCAAACAATTGTAGATAAAAATGCAATTGCTAAAATAGAAGCAATCATCGCACGGTATCCAAAGATTGGTTTACGTGAGTTTGTTGCAATAACTTCAGATGTAATTCCTAGAGCAGGCAATAATACAATATATACTTCTGGATGACCTAAGAACCAGAATAAGTGCTCAAACAAAACTGGAGAACCTCCTTGATAATGCAAAACTTCTCCTGAAATAAAAATATCTGACAAAAAGAACGATGTTCCAAAACTTCTGTCCATTATCAATAATAATGCTGCTGACAACAATACTGGGAAAGAAACAATTCCAATAATAGCTGTAACAAAGAAAGCCCAAATTGTGAGTGGCAATCTTGTCATAGACATTCCTTTAGTTCTTAAATTAATTACTGTAACAACATAATTTAATGACCCCATTAATGAAGATGCAATAAATATAGCCATAGATACTAACCACAAAGTCATACCTGTTCCAGAACCTGGAATTGCTTGAGGCAAGGCACTTAATGGTGGATAAATTGTCCATCCTGCTGATGCTGGTCCAGATTCAACAAAAAGTGACGATAACATAACTACACTCGAGGTAAAAAATAACCAATATGAAACCATGTTCAGAAAACCTGAAGCCATATCTCGAGCTCCAATTTGAAGTGGTATTAGTAAATTACTAAAAGTTCCCGACAAACCCGCTGTTAATACAAAGAAAACCATGATTGTACCATGAATTGTTACCAATGCAAGATAAATATCATTTCTCATTACCCCTCCTGGCGCTAATTTATCTCCTAAAAGAAAATCAAAAATTTTAAATGGTTGTTCAGGCCAAGCTATTTGCATTCTAAAAAGTAATGACATAATAACTCCAATGATTCCCATGATAATACCAGAAATCAGGTATTGTTTAGCAATCATTTTGTGATCTATACTAAAAATATATTTAGTTATAAAAGTGTCTTTATGGTGGTGTTCGTGATCGTGATCATGTGCGTGATCGTGGTCATGAGATGCTGCTGCCATAGTGTTTTATTTTAAATTTTAATTGTATAATTATTTTACTGCTACTGGAGCTGCAATTACTGCAACTTTTGCTGAATCAACTTTCTTATTAGCTACTGATGCTGCAACTGGAGCATTTTCTGCAGCTTTAGCTGCTTTTTCATCAATAACTGTTTTTACAATAGTTGGCTTATCTTTTAACCAATTTTGAAATTCTTGTGGAGTATCTACAACAATTTTCATTTGCATATTGTAATGAGATGCACCACAAATTTTATTACATAACAAAAGATAATCAAAAGTGTAAGGATCAAGTGGAGATTCTCCATTAGCAACTAATTCAGCACTTTTCTTAGCACGAATTTTGTTAATGTTATCAACTTTTTCAATCATGTGTTCTGTTTGGCGCATTTCGTCTGTAGTCATAATAGGTCTGAAAGCAAATTGGGTTACCATTCCTGGTACACAATTCATTTGAGCTCTAAAATGTGGCATAAAAGCAGAATGCAATACGTCTTGTGAACGTAATTTAAATACAATTTTTTTACCTTTTGGAATATGCAATTCCGTTACAGCAATATCATCTTGTGCATTTGGATCTTCAAGATCGACACCCATAGTATTTATCCCTTCGATTAAACGAACATTAGCTTTTCCAAGGACATTGTCTTTGCCAGAATAACGTGCTGTCCATGCAAATTGTTTTGCATATAATTCAACAACCATTACATCTTCATCTTCATCTACAAACATAATATTTGTCCAAGTATATAATCCGTAAAGAATTAAACCTGCCAAAACAAATACTGGAATAATTGTCCATATAAATTCTAGTTTATCATTATCAGCAAAATAAACTGCTTTTTTTCCTTCAGCTCCTCTATACTTGAAAGCGAAATAAAACAAAAGCACTTGTGTTATTGCAAGAACAAAAAACACAACCCCAAATGTAATCCACATTAAGTTGTCGTAATCAGCTCCATGTTCAGAAGCAGGATCTATTAAAACCAAATGACCCCATGCAAACAATCCGTATATTACGAAAATGTATAAAAACGCAAGAAATCCAAACATTAAATATCCTTGGATATTATTGTCATTATTATTTGCAATTTGAGAATTGTTTCTATTTGCTCCAACTTGAGTCAAATCGAAAATCTTCGTTAATTGCCAAATTGCAACACCTACTAAAAGTAAAACTATAATTACCAACAAACTTGTCATCTGTTTTCTGTTTAAATATTATTAATAATGAAAATGCTTACTTTCTTCTATAAGTGGATTTCCTTTTGGTAACAAAGGTTGTTTTGCAAGTGTTGTAAACACTACAAATATAAACAATCCAGCAAAGAATAATATTGAGCTTATTTCTGAAACCCCTATAAACCATTGATCTCCTACTGTAGCTGGGAAAATCATATTATGAAAATCTAAATAGTGACCACATAATATTACTGTACCAGCCATAGATATAATCCAAGGTACACGTTTAAAATCTGTATTAATCAACATTAATATTGGAAATACAAAATTCATAACAACCATTCCAAAGAAAGGCAAATTATAATATTCAATACGGAATTTAAAATAGACAACTTCTTCTGGAATATTAGCATACCAAATTAGCATAAATTGAGAAAACCATAAGTAAGTCCAAAAAACTGAGAACCCAAACATAAATTTAGCTAAATCATGAAAATGACTATTATTTACATGTTCTAAGTACCCTTTTGATTTTAAGTATAGAGTAACTAATGCAATTACTGTAATACCACTTACTACAAAACTTGCGAATACATACCATCCAAATAAAGTACTAAACCAGTGTGGATCTACAGACATAATCCAATCCCAAGACATCATAGATTCAGAAACTAAGAAGAATACTAAAAATGCTGCTGATAGTTTAAAATTCTTTTTATAATATGCTGCGTCATGAGTTTCGTCTAAAGCCAAACTGTTTTTTCTTGAAAAATGACGGTACAAAATCCAACCACCCATATATATAGCTGATCTTATTAAGAAAAAAGGTGTGTTTAAATATCCTGATTTTCTTTGAAGTAATTCATCATGAGCAACTACATTTGGATCCATCCAAATAAACAAATGATTAAAATGTAATCCTGATAAAACCAATAAAACATAAACTATTATAGCTCCAGGAACTAAATAAGATGTTATTGCTTCCATTACTCTAAATAATACTGGCGACCAACCTGCTTGTGCAGCATGCTGAATAGCATAAAATGCTAAAACTCCAAGAGATATTAACATAAAAAATAATGCAGCAACATATAATGCGGCCCAAGGTTTATTTTGTAACTGTCCTAAAACATGCGCTAAATGTTCCGCGTGTTCTGCATGAACGTCGCTAGCAACTTCATGATTAGTCGTTTTTTTAACTTCATCTTGAGCAACTTCTACTTGAGAAGCAATTGAATCTGACTTACCTTCAACTGATTCAGCATGAGCTTTTAAAGTTTCAACTGTAGAATCTTCTACTTTATTTACTCCTTCATTAACAGATTTTATAACATGTTGCCCTGCTTTCTCAACTTCATCTTGAGTAGGCGCAGCATGATGTTCTCCATGACCTGATGCAAGAATTGCTTCTACATCTTGTGTATTTTTAGGGGCAGTGAAAAAACCATATCCAATACCTAAGGCTCCTAAAAGCATTAAGATAAATGATAAGTTTTTTAATTTGCTTGAAAATGTATACATAGCTTATATAGTGTGTTTTACAATTATAGTTCAGACTTAAGTTTCAAAACATATTCCGCAACTTGCCATCTTTCCGTTTGTGACAATTGGTTGGCATAAGAACCCATCGAATTTAGTCCGTATGTTTGTACATGATAAATACTACCAACCGTAATTTGTCTATCTGCATAACTAGGAACTCCAAGAAATTTTTCTCTTTCAACAAGTTTTCCTTTTCCATTACCTTTTTCACCGTGACAAATTGCACAATAAACATTAAATAACAATTTTGTTTTTTCAAAATCAACAGTAGTTGAGTCTAATGGTGAATTTACAATATTTTTTGATGCTAAATAACCTGCCGGTGTATTTGGTATTTCATAAAGAACATAACCTCTTTTTATTGTACCTTGAACTGGAAGTTGACCTTCTTTTCCATTCTTAAATGCTGAAGATTCTGAATATGTTTCATATCCAACTGATTCATACATATTAGGAAAAAACTGATAGTTAGGCTTTAACTTATCTTGACATGAAAACAGCAATGAAGATAACCCCATTAAAACTGCTAGTGTATATACTTTTTTCATAGTTCTGATTAATGCTTTTCTACTACTTTAACTTCTACAGCTCCTGTGTTTTGCAAGAAAGAAGTTAATTCACTTTCATTATTATTTATAGCTACCTCCATTAAAAAATGATCATCTGTTGTACGAACATCTGGATTTTCTGCTACTTTAAAAGGCCATAATTTACTTCTCATATAGAAGGTGATAACCATTAAATGTGCTGCAAAAAAAACAGTTTCTTCAAACATAATTGGCACAAATGATGGCATATTTTGTATGTAACTAAAACTTGGCTTACCACCAATATCTTGTGGCCAATCTTGAATCATTGTAAAATTCATCATCCAAGTTCCGAATGTTAGACCTGTTAACCCATACATAAAAGCGCAAATTGCGATTCTAGTTGGAGCCAAACCCATAGCTTTATCTAGGCCGTGAACTGGAAATGGTGTATAAACCTCTTCAATATGATGATGTGCTAGTCTAGTTTGCTTTACAGCATCCATCAAAACATCATCATCATTATATAGTGCATGTATTACTTTATTACTCATGACTTATTAGTGATTATCGTGATTATTTCCTTGCTCTTCTCTTTTTCTTTTGTAATTATCTCCCGATGATTTCAAAATCGTTTTTACTTCAGCTTGTGCTATAACAGGAAATGTTCTAGAATACAACAAAAATAATACAAAGAAGAAACCAATTGTTCCTATAAATATTCCAATATCTACAAATGTCGGTGAAAACATTGTCCATGAAGATGGCAAATAATCTCTATGTAATGAAGTAACAATGATTACAAATCTCTCAAACCACATTCCAATATTTACAACAATTGAAATTATAAATGAAAACATTATACTTGTTCTTAATTTTTTAGACCACATGAATTGTGGAGAAAATACATTACATGTCATCATCGACCAATATGCCCACCAGTAAGGACCAGTAGCTCTATTTAAGAAAGCATACTGTTCGTATTCTACTCCAGAATACCAAGCCACAAAAAGCTCTGTAATATAGGCACACCCCACTATCGACCCTGTAATCATGATTACAATATTCATTAATTCAATATGTTGGATAGTGATATAATCTTCTAAGTTAGATACTTTTCTCATGATGATAAGCAAAGTATTTACCATTGCAAATCCTGAAAATACCGCACCTGCAACGAAGTATGGAGGGAAAATTGTAGTATGCCAACCTGGAATTACTGAAGTAGCAAAGTCCATCGATACAATAGTATGTACAGAAAGTACAAGAGGAGTTGCTAAACCAGCTAACACTAAAGAAACCTCTTCAAAACGTTGCCAATCTTTAGCTCTTCCACTCCATCCGAATGATAATATTGAATAAACTCTTTTATTAAAAGGTGTTACCGCTCTATCTCTAATCATGGCAAAATCAGGTAACAAACCAGTCCACCAGAAAACTAATGATACTGAAAGATAAGTTGAAATTGCAAATACGTCCCATAATAATGGAGAATTAAAGTTTACCCATAACGAACCAAATTGATTCGGAATTGGCAATACCCAATAAGCTAACCAAGGACGACCCATGTGAATAATTGGAAATAATCCTGCTTGGATTACAGAGAATATAGTCATTGCTTCTGCTGAACGGTTAATAGCCATTCTCCATTTTTGACGGAATAACAATAAAACTGCTGAGATTAAGGTTCCGGCGTGACCGATACCTACCCACCAAACGAAGTTAGTGATATCCCAAGCCCAGCCTACTGTCTTATTTAATCCCCAAGTTCCAATTCCAGTACTGATTGTATATATCATACAACTTAATCCCCATAAAAATGCGGCTAAGGCGATATAAAAAACTGTCCACCATTGTTTATTGGCTTTACCTTCGACAGGTCTAGCGACATCAACAGTCACATCGTGATAGCTTTTATCACCAAGTACTAAAGGTTTTCTAATAGGTGCTTCGTAGTGAGACGACATAATTTAATTTTAGATTTTAGATTTTAGATTTCAGATTTATAAAAATCATCTTTCTTATCTATATTTTACAATTCTTTGTTTTGCCTATTATTATTAATTTCTAACTTTCACGTGATAGAATACGTTTGGTTTTGTACCAACGTGCTCTAGCAAGTGATACATTCTATTATCTTCTGCTAATTCTGCTACTTTACTGTCTTTGTTATTTACATCTCCAAAAACCATTGCACCAGAAGTACATGCACTAGAACAAGCTGTTTCAAATTCGTCAAACTTAACTTCTCTACCTTCACGTTTAGCAGTAAGAATTGTTAGTTGTGTTTTTTGAATACACATAGAACATTTTTCCATAACTCCACGAGAACGAACATTAACATCTGGATTCAATACCATACGACCTAAATCGTCATTCATGTGGTAGTCAAATTCATCATTTCCGTTGTATAAGAACCAGTTAAAACGACGCACTTTATAAGGACAGTTGTTTGCACAATAACGAGTACCTACACATCTGTTATAAGCCATATGATTTTGACCTTGACGAGAGTGTGAAGTTGCTGCCACAGGACATACAGTTTCACAAGGTGCATGGTTACAGTGCTGACACATTACAGGTTGGAACGCCACTTGAGGATTATCCGAAGGAACTTCCATTCCTCGCAATGTAGATAAAGAATCTAACAATCCTGTGCTCTCTTCTTTAACTTTATTATCATTTTTAAAAGTATCTTCCGAAGAATAATATCTATCAATACGCAACCAGTGCATATCACGACTTCTTCTTACTTCTGACTTACCAACAACTGGTACATTATTTTCTGCATGACAAGCGATAACGCATGCTCCACAACCTGTACAAGCATTCAAATCAATCGAAAGATTAAAATGATGTCCTACAGTACGATCAAAAGATTCCCATAAATCGACACTAGTCGCGGCAACTTCTTTATGATCTAAAGAAACCATAGGAATAGGATTCCATTCCTCAGATTCTTTTGTATTAAATATATCAAGGGAAGTTTCTTTGATAATATCACCACGACCCATTAATGTTCTTTGCAACTGAACACAAGCAAATTCATGTTCACCGTCTTCTTTAGCAATAGATACATTTTGTACATTGCTAAAGTTATTGTATAAAGTGTAAGCATTAACTCCCACTTGCATTTCTTCTTTCATAGCCGCTTTACGACCATAACCCAATGCTAATCCAACCGTTCCTTTTGCTTGACCTGGCTGAATAATTACTGGAACTTTTTCTAATTTTACTCCATCAACCGTTAAGGTAGCATAACTTCCGTTAAGTCCTCCATTAGCTACATTCCAGTTTTCAATTCCTGAAGTTGTAGCATCTGCTTGCGATATTGTCAAATAATTATCCCATGATGCTCTTGTAATTGGATCTGGAAATTCTTGTAACCAAGGATTGTTTGCTTGTTGACCATCTCCTAAACCAGTTTTAGTATACAATACCAATTCTAATTTTGATGATGTGGCTTTCGCCAAAGCTGAAGCAGCTCCGTTAAAATCGGCACCAGCACCAGCACCAGAAGAAACTCCTTCAGTAACTACTACTCCATCATGAACCAATTGATTCCAAGATTTAGAACCTGACCAAGAAGCGCGAAGATAATCGTAATAAGTTTGTGTATTTCCTGTCCAAGATAATAAGGCATCTTGAAATTGTACTGTATCAAATAACGGACGAATAGTGGGTTGTGTTAAAGCATAACTTCCTTTAACAATACTTACATCTCCCCAAGACTCTAAATAATGTGGTATTGCAACTGCAATATTTGAAACTGAAGCGGTTTCATCTTCTTTGATTGCAAATGCAACAGAAAGTTTTACTTTTTTTAATGAATCTGTAAATTCTTTTCCGTTTGGTAAAGAATAAACTGGATTTACACCATTCATGATTAAAGTGTGAACAGCTCCCGATTTCATATCAGACAGAAGTTGTTTTACGTCAGCGTTATTTCCTTTACGGATTTGACGTGTGTTTGAAGTATTAAAAGCTTCACTAGACAATGCTCTATTGATAGCCAAAACTAACAATTGTGCATTTTTATCATCGATACCACAAACCAAAACACCTTTACTTTTTGCTGCTAATAATTGTTTAGCTGCATTTGTAATTGCCTCATCATTATCAGTTTTTGAAGTTGATACTGATGCTCCAGTTACTATATTGTATATTTTTACTAATGCTTGTTTTTGATTTGCAACAGTCATTGGCACACGCTTATCAGCAGCAGCACCAGACAAAGTCATATTGGCTTCAAACTGAAAGTGACGTGACATTTTTCCGTTTTGAGGAATACGCCCTTGAGCATATCCTGAATCAAAACCTCCACCTTGCCAATCTCCTAAGAAATCTGCACCAACAGAAACAATTACATTAG
>NZ_JBDTQE010000021.1:0-37097 GCF_039932285.1 Flavobacterium sp. | reverse complement strand
TGTTGTATCAAGATATGGAAATGCATGACATTCCGTTTTGGAGTTATTTCTGTCAGATTTCAGATTCAACAACCAGTTATGGTTCGTATTCCGGAGCAGTACCAAACGAAAAAATTACTTGGGGAAAATTAGATGTTGATACTCCAAAATTTATCGTAGAATCTGATGCTACAATTGTAGTTCCCCTTATATTTGCTTACATTTTAGATTTATAATATATATTTATGAAAAGAGTTATTGTTGATTATTCAAAACTTACAGGAGAAATTTTAAACTTATTAGTCGAAAAATTTCCCGACGGATATGATGATTCAAATATAGTACGTTTTAAAAACGCAAAAAACGAAACTATAGAAGCTGTAGAAGTACGCACTGTTGACACTATTTTTCTAGTAAAAATAAGTACTAAGCTTTCTGACAGAATCATAAACTATGATGAAGATGATGAATTGGCAGATGATCTAGAAGGTTCTGATGATAGTTCAATTGATGCACTAAAAGAACTGGAAATTGACGATGATGCTGATGACGATGATGACATAGAAAAATCTGACACAAACGACGGAGATGATTCTGACGACGACGACGATGACGATAGAGATGAACCAATAGATGAAGATTCTGACGAAGACGATGAAGACTAAATAACAAAAAGCTCCAATATCTTGGAGCTTTTTTTATACTTTTATTTAAAAAAAAAGGCTAATCTAAAAACCTAAATCTCTTTCTATTTCTTCCATTTCAATAATATCGTGAGCTTCCAGAATTGAAGGAACTACTACAATATTTTTTGTATTTGCATTAAAATCAAATTCTGAAGCAACAATCACAAATGATTTTTTCTCTTTTTTGTGCATTTTATAAAAATCGGTAAACAATAAAATATCTTTAGCTACTAGGTTTTTATAAGATGATAAATCAATTATCAAATTATGTTTACTAAAGCTTGTCTCATGATCTAATTTTAACAAAAATGAAGTCAAATCACCTTGAGTATCTTTAATAATAGTTGTATGCCCTTTTTCTTCTACTTTCATTTATTATTTAAATTATTTAATCTGGATATAAAACAAGAAGGATTATAGAAACAAAAATATCAAATTACCAGTTAACTTCCTACTAGACGTCATAATAGTTTTTAATCGTTAACATTAAATTCTAAACAAAACTGCAAAAATAATTCTAGTTTCCGTTTTTACTAAATTAGGTCGCCAATTTGATGGTAATGGAGTTGTGGTATAACCAGTTGGAGAAGTCATCTGTCCGAGCCATTTTGCCATGTCATATCCATTCTGTCAAATGGTGTTTTTTCTAGTTTCGATTTCAACTAATCTATTTTTTAGCTTAAAATAGTCGCAATAAAGTACGAATGACGAATCTCTTTTCATCGCTATCTTTTTTCTCTATCTAATTTTATGTTTGTTATGGGTTGATAAACCAGAGGAATTTGTTCTATCTCAACATCAGATTTTTCTAAACCAAATGCTTTTTCATCGCTTACTCCTAAACGCTTCAAAAAGAAATAACCTCTTAATAAAAAACCTTCTCTTAATGCGAATTCATTTTCTATTGATAAAAATTTCTCGATTACAACAAACTTAAAATCTGGTTCGCTATTGTATTTGCTCGATCCGTCAGGACGAATATGCAAATTAAGTTCTTTGTTTGCTACTAACTCTTTTACTATGTTTTTGAAATAAAGTTCCGTTTTAGGTTGTATTCTAAATCCAACATTAATATTCACTTTTATTACTTTATCGTCAACCAATTCTGAAACATCATAAGACAATGTAAATGGATCTTCGGTACGATTAATATGCAAAAACCAGTAAACATCGGCACGTTTTGGTTTTTTTGCAAAAATAGATTTGATTGTTTTTTCTTCTATTTCGTGTCTTCTATCTGCTTTGGTTAAATAAATTAAATGAGTTGCAAATTTTGGAATTGCATCGTCTTGGCTTAATTCTGTAAGCTGGTTACTGTATTTACCTAATTCTATAAATTTTGTAAAACGATTATTAATTTTTCGGGCATAATACCAAATATACATGACCATAAAAATGAATAATTCAAAGAATAAAAACATCCATCGTTCTTTTATTTTTGCCACATTGGCTACAAAAAATGCTATTTCTATTGCTCCAAAAATGGTTAAAAAAAGTATTACATATATTTTTTTCCATTTTAATCTGTAATAAATAAAATAGCTTAATAATAATGAGGTCATCATCATTGTAATGGTAATTGAAAAGCCGTAAGCAGCTTCCATATGAGCACTTTCTTTGAAATAAACCATCATTAATACACAACCAAACCAAAGTATAGTATTAATACTTGGTATATAAATTTGTCCTTTACTATCGCTGGGTTGTCTTACCGTTACTCTTGGCCAAAAGTTCAAGTTCATCGCTTCGCTTATTAAAGTAAAGCTTCCACTTATTAAGGCTTGTGATGCAATAATTGTGGCGCAAGTTGATATAATAATACTAGGCAATAGAAACCAAGTTGGAATGATTTCAAAAAATGGATTTCTACCGTTTAATAAAGTTTCACCTTGGTGCATCAACCAAGCCGCTTGACCCAAATAAGCAACAACCAAACTTATTTTTACATAAATCCAAGTAATCCGTATATTTTTAATACCACAATGACCTAAATCAGAATACAACGCTTCTGCTCCAGTTGTACAAAGGAAAACGGCACCAAGCAACCAAAATCCTTTGGGATAATTAACTAATAAATCATACGCATAATAAGGATTTAAAGCATTTATGATATCTGTATGTTGCAAAATTTCTTTTACGCCAAAAACCAATAGCATTGTAAACCAAATAGTCATAATAGGTCCAAAAGCTTTTCCGATTACTTGCGTTCCAAAACGTTGAAAGAAAAACAATAAAGAGATAATGGCTACGACAATTCCAACCGTTAAAAAGTTACCTGGAATAATAATATTCTCTAACCCTTTTACCATACTCAAACCTTCAATTGCAGATGAAACCGAAATAGGAGGCGTTATAATTCCGTCGGCAAGCAAAGTAGTTGCTCCTAGAATTGTTGGAATCACTAATTTTTTACCATAACGTCTAACTAATGCATAAAGAGAAAAAATTCCACCTTCGCCATGGTTATCGGCTCTAAGTGTAAGCCAAATATATTTGATTGTAGTTTGAAAAACTAAAGTCCAAAAGACACAAGAAACGCCACCATAAACCAGCATCAAATTAATATCTCTTGTTCCAATTATGGCCTTAAAAACGTAGAGTGGACTCGTTCCGATATCTCCATAAATAATTCCAAGTGCTACTAAAAGTGAGGCAATAGTAACTTTGCTTGCAACTCCATTTTTTGTTGTATTCATTATTTAATTTTGTTTAAAATTTTAATGATACAAAGTTCTATAAAATGGTATTTTCAGAATGTAAAGATATAAGTGCTAAATATAAAGATTTTATAAAGATTAACTAAAGCGATAACCTACGCCACTTTCTGTGATTATATGTTTAGGTTGATTGGGATTTTCTTCTATTTTTTTGCGCAATGTTGCGACAAAAACTCTCAAATATTGTGTTTCTGTTTGATAAGCAAATCCCCAAATCTCTTTCAGAATATATTGATGTGTTAAAACTCTTCCTTCATTTTTCATAAAAAGAGATAATAAATTAAACTCTGTTGAAGTAAGTTTTAGCATCTCATCATTTCGTTTTACAACTCTAGCGCCAAAATCTATTTGCAAATCATCACAAGATAAAATACTACTATCATTTTGCAATTGATTTCTTCGAATTACCGAACGAATTCTTGCCAAAAGTTCTGCAGTTCTAAAAGGTTTTGTTAAGTAATCTGTTGCTCCATTATCTAGCGCTTTTACAATATCTTCTTCACTACTTTGAACGGAAAGAATTATAATAGCCTTTGTGTACCAAGTTCGTAGTTCCTTAAGAATTTCGTGTCCGCTTTTGTCAGGTAAACCAATATCTAGTAAGATTAATTCTGGTGGATGATTTATTGCCAGAAGTGTTCCTTCTTTTCCTGTTTCTGCAAGCCAAACTTTATAATCATTACTTTCTAATGTTATTTCAAGTAATTTTCTTATTGGTGCTTCATCATCAATAACTAATATTTCGGCTTTATTCATTTTTGAGATTGTTTAAATAAGATGTTTCGGTTGGAATAGTTATTGTAAAACAAGCACCTGAATTTATATTATTTTGTAGTTTTATAGCCCCGTTGTGCCCTTCAACAAAACCTTTCACAATAGATAAACCAAGTCCGCTTCCACCAGTTTTAGAATTTGGTAAACGATAAAATTTATCAAATACAAATTGTATTTCATTTTCGGGAAAACCGTTTCCGTTGTCGGAAACCAAAAATACACAATTATTAAGTTCGTAAGAAGCCTCAATATTTATAATTGAATTTTTTGGAGTATATAATATGGCATTTGTAACTAAATTTTGAAGTATTTCTTCAATTAATCCAGCGTCTAATTTAAATAACGGCAATTTTTCGTCTGGAATAAAACTTATTATATGTTTCTCTTTTATTGCAGTAATTTTTTGAATTACAGTATAAATAAGTTCATTTATATCGCACCAATCTTGTTTCAGGTTTAACATTCCTGTTTCTAATCGACTCATATTTAACAGATTTTCTACTTGTCTGTTTAGTCGAATACTCGCTTTGTCAATTTCTTCGAGTAATTCAGTTTGATTGTTTTGGGAAAGTTTATTTTTATTTTCTTTTAAGGTATCAATAGCACCAATAATTGTAGCAATTGGCGTTCGCAACTCGTGAGAAAGTGAATTAAGTAAGGTGTCGTAAAGTTTTATTGTTTTTACTTTTTCTTCTTTATCCCGTGCTTTACTTTCGGCTTCTCGAATTTTAAATGTTAACACAGCGTTTACCAATGCAATAATGAGGTACATTAGAAACATTAAAATATCTTCGGTATTGGTAATATGAAAAGTAAAAAGTGGTTGGATAAAAAAGAAATTTAAAATCAAACCGCTTAAAATTGCTGTTAACAATACTGGCAAAATATCAAAAAACATGGCAATAAGTGAAACTGTCATTAATAAAATTAATGCAGTTATACGGTAATCGATATATTTTGAAGAAAAAAAACAGAGGATTGAAACAATAAATACAAATGCAATACTAACAAAGCATTGCATTGGTATTGATTTTTTATTGGTATTTAATTTTCTCAAAATAAAGTTATCTTCTGTTTGAGTAAAAGTATAACTAATTATAAGGATATTTTTACTTAATTTTTGAAGCCAACAGATAAATTACTGCCATTCTTATGGCAACTCCATTTTCAACTTGATTTAAAATGACCGATTGTTTAGAATCGGCAACATCACTCGTGATTTCTACACCACGGTTTATAGGACCTGGATGCATGATTACAATTTCTTTATTTAGGGAATCTAATAAGTTTTTATCTAAACCATATTGCATAGCATATTCTCGTGTCGATGGAAAATAACTAATATCTAATCTTTCATTTTGCACGCGTAACATATTGGCTACATCGCACCATTCTAAAGCTTTCCTTAAATTTGGTTCCACTTTTACACCTAATTCTTCAATATATTTTGGTATTAATGTTTTTGGCCCACAAACTTTTACTTCAGCGCCTAGTTTCTGCAAAGAATAAATATTAGAAAGTGCTACACGAGAATGCAAAATATCGCCCACAACAGCTACTTTTTTGCCTGCAACATCACCTAATTTTTCACGAATAGTATAAGCATCTAGTAAAGCTTGTGTCGGATGCTCGTGTGCACCATCTCCCGCATTTACAATACTTGCCTTCACATTTTTAGATAAAAATACCGCTGCTCCTGGTGATGCGTGTCGCATAACCACCATATCCACTTTCATCGAAAGAATATTGTTTACGGTGTCTATTAAGGTTTCCCCTTTGGTTACCGATGAGCTTGAAGCTGCAAAATTTATCACATCTGCCGAAAGGCGTTTTTGAGCTAATTCGAATGATAGTTTTGTTCTTGTACTATTTTCGAAAAATATATTGGCAATGGTTATATCTCGTAAGGAAGGAACTTTTTTAATAGGTCTATTAATAACTTCTTTAAAATGATCTGCGGTTTCAAAAATGAGATTAATATCATCTTCATTAATATATTTGATTCCTAATAAATGATTTACACTTAATTCCTTCATCTTATTTTGTAATTAATTCAACCGAATCCTCTCCAGCTGTTTCTGACCAATTTACCACTACTTTTTCATTATTTATAGCATCAACTTGACGTCCACGATAATCTGGCTGTATAGGCAAATGACGACTAAATCGTCTGTCAATGAGTACTAAAAGTTCTACTTCGCTAGGTCTTCCGAAAGATTGTATAGCTGATAATGCTGCATTAATACTTCGTCCTGTATAGAGAACGTCGTCTATAAAAATTACTTTTTTATTTTCTACAAGGAAATCAATTTGGGTTTTATTAGCTTCTAATGTTTCGCCACGACGAAAATCATCTCTAAAAAAAGTAATGTCCAAAAATCCTAATGAAATGTCTTTGATTTGGTATTCTCTTTCTAAAATTTGTTTTAAACGACCAGCCAATTGCGTTCCTCGAGGCTGAATTCCTATCAAAATAGTATTGGAAAAATCAAGGTGATTTTCTATTAACTGACAGGCCAAACGATGAAGTATGATGTTAATTTCTTTATGATTGAGCAAAATTTTTTGACTCATATACTTGTGTTGTTTGGAGTGTAAAATTAATTAAAAAAATGAATAAAAATACGATTGCATAAAAAAAGCCTCACATTGTTGTGTCAAAAAAAATAATTTCAAAAAATTGACACATTTTTTGTGGCAAAAAAATAATTTCAAAAATTTTGCCACAACTTTTGCGATACCCACAAAATCAATTCTTTAAAAAAGTGTATAAAAAAAACCTTACATTTCTGTAAGGCTCTCAATTTAATTTTTGATGAACTTGGTATTGCTTGTTCCTTTGTCGGAATTTATTTTAATAAAATAATTCCCTGATGTTAAACTTGAAACATCGACTGTTTTGGTGTTTTGTGCATTTGGAATAACTAAAACCAATTGTCCTAAAGTATTGTAAATATTAATTGAAGTAACTTCAATAGATTCTTTTATTGAAATATTCAACACCTCTTTTACAGGATTTGGGTATAGATTAAAATAATTAGAGAATACAAAATCGGAAACACTCAAAGCTGTAATAAGAGTTGTAGAAGTATTGGTTATAATTGGAAAATTATAATCGAAATAGATACTGGCAGTATTACTAAATGTATCGCCACTTATTAATGTTGGAAGTGTTTTAATTTTAAAAGCTACATAACCATCATTATTCACATCATCAAAAGGAAGGTTAATGTTTTGGAAAATAAATTCTACTTTATTTTCTGCAGTAATATTCGTTACAAAAGAATGACTTCCTTTTATAGGAATTATTGAGTTAACATCAAATTTTGCAGTATCAATCATGTCTTTTACTACAATATTTTGGGCATTGGCAGTACCATTATTTTCAAAACGAATCAAATAATGAATATATTGTCCTACTTTTTCTATTCCTAAATTATTTCCTTCTAAACACGTTTTGTCGTTGGGGTCTAAAGAGTTAACAACGGTTTGATTTAAGAAAAATAAATTATCAATTGGCATATCGTCATTAGCTACACTCGAAATTTCTGTCCAATAATATAAAATATCACCGTTATTTACTGCTGGTGTTTCTATAGGAGAATTAACGTTTAGTGTAAATGTGATTTCTCTAGTTTCAAAGGGTAGTAAGTTAGTAAAAGCCCAAGATAAATTATATCCTGTTTGAGTTGTTACTGCTGGAGCTGCAGAAATAAAATCTAAAATTCCATCATTAAAATTTACAGTTACATTTCCTGATTGCGTAGTATTTCCTTTGTTTTTATAGATAATTTTATAAACGGCATCAAAACCTGGTCTAGCTCGAACGATTGGTAAAATAGATACTTCTAAATCAGGATGAACACTATTGGCAGTAACGCAAAAATTTTGAGTAAATGGGCTAACTTGGTCTGGGAAAGTAACACTTGCTGTTGATGGTGAAACAGTAAAATAAGTTGAATTTTCAAAAACGGGAGTAATTGTATGTGTTCCTGCTTGAACTGGAATAGAATAATCACCCGTATTATCAGCAATTAAACTACCACTATTTACACCATTTGTAATATTAAATTTTAAATTGTATAATGGTAAATCCAAAGCATCACAACCATTATTGTTAGCATCAAATTTATTTTGACCTTGAATCATGTAAAATGTTCCTCCAGGAACAAAGGAACAATATGAATTTATTTGAATTTGATTTTGTAAATTTAACTCTGTCATTCTTGTATTAAAATCATCAAATTCGCTTTCATCAATACATATATAATTTAAATTTGGACAATTAGTAATAGTATTAATATAATTATTAAAATTGTTTTTTAAATTTAATGCTTCTAAATTATTCATGTTTTCAAAATAGAATTCAAGAACGTTAAAATTATAATTTGAAAAATCTAGACTAACAATATTATTTCCAGTAAGATTAAGAAAATTCAATTGAGTGCTTGTCACCGAAGATAAATCTATTGATGTCATACTATTATTACCCAGTCCTATATGGGTTAAATATGGATATGGTGAAAAATCAATATTTAAAATTGGATTGCCAGCAACGTCAATGTAAGTAACATAATTAGGATCAATAATTGAACTTAAATCTAAATTAGAAATATTATTTCCTCCACAGTCAATTTTTTCAAGATAAATTAAATTTGAAATATTTAAGCTTGTTAATTGATTATTATAACAATAAAGCTCGTTAATATTATTTGATGCTGATAAATTTAATGTTCCTAAAGGATTATTAGTGGTATTAAGCCTCGTTAGTAAATTAAAATTAGTAAGATCTAAACTCGTTAAATTATTATTATAAATATCAAACCATGATAAATTACTAAAACCTGAAAAAACAAAATTGGCTAATTGACAATTATGACAGTCAAGTAATTGCAATTGTGTTAATCCAGTAAGATTTAAATTTACGATAGGATTGTTATAGCAATATAGATACTTTAAGTTGACAAATTGTTCGATTCCAGTTAAATCAATAATATTTGAATTAAATACTTTTAGTGAACTCACATTTAACGCCTCGTAAGAATCTATCTCTCCATCATTGTTAGCATCAATTTTAAAATAGTATCCACTCAAATTACTTGCAATACTATTACTAGGACTAGCTGCCAACAACTTTGCTTTAAAATTAGCATCAGGGAAATTAATAATCTGTGCATTACCACTCACAAAAAGAAACAATGCAACCAGTAAAAAGTATTTTTTTTTCATTTTAGAAAATTTAGTTGGGCAAATATAATGATTATGTATTATGTATTATGAATTGAAGTGATTTAAACTCCCATATTCAAAAACAATATATAAAAAAGTAGGTTTTTATTACATTCTATAAAATAAATGGGAATAAAAATTTAATATCTTAAATCTAATATCTTAAATCTGTTTATCTTTGCATTTTTTAAACAACAACACACAAAATGCAACTAACTGAACTGAATGCTGTTTCGCCTATAGATGGTCGTTACAGAAGTAAAACCAAATCACTTTCCATCTATTTTTCAGAAGAAGCCTTAATAAAATATCGAGTTCTTGTAGAAATTGAATATTTTATATCGCTTTGCCAGATTCCTTTACCGCAACTTAAAAATGTAAATTCAAATGTATTTAACAATTTAAGAAATATTTATAAAAATTTCTCTACCGAAGATGCCCTTTGGATCAAAGAAACTGAAAAAACGACCAATCATGACGTAAAAGCAGTAGAATATTTTATAAAAGATGCTTTCGAGAAATTGGGTTTATCTGAATACAAAGAATTCATTCATTTCGGATTGACCTCTCAGGATATTAACAATACTGCGATTCCGCTTTCTACCAAAGAAGCGTTTGAAAAAGTATATTTACCATCATTAATTACTTTAGTTTCTAAACTAAAAGATTTAAGTACCGAATGGAGAGATATTCCTATGTTAGCAAGAACACATGGACAACCAGCTTCTCCAACTCGTTTAGGTAAAGAAATAGGCGTTTTTGTAGAACGTTTAGAAGAGCAAATGCGTTTGTTGTTTAATATTCCGTTTGCAGCAAAATTTGGTGGAGCCACAGGAAATTACAATGCACATCATGTCGCTTATCCTCAAATAGACTGGAGAAAATTTGGAAACAATTTTGTTGAAGACACTTTAGGGTTGCACCACTCCTTTCCTACTACACAAATTGAACATTACGATCATTTTGCTGCATTTTTTGATGCTTTAAAAAGAATTAATACTATTATAATCGATTTAGACAGAGATATTTGGACGTATGTTTCGATGGAATATTTCAAACAAAAGATAAAAGCAGGCGAAATAGGTTCTTCAGCTATGCCACATAAAGTTAACCCTATTGATTTTGAAAATTCAGAAGGAAATTTAGGCATTGCCAATGCCATTTTCGAACATCTTTCTGCTAAATTACCTTTATCTAGATTGCAACGAGATCTAACTGACAGTACGGTTCTAAGAAATATTGGTGTACCATTTGGTCATACTATAATTGCTTTTGAAGCTACTCTAAAAGGACTTGATAAATTATTACTAAACGAATCTAAATTTGCCGAAGATTTAGAAAAAAACTGGGCAGTGGTTGCAGAAGCTATACAAACAATTTTGCGCCGTGAGGGTTATCCTAATCCTTATGAAGCCTTAAAAGGCTTAACTAGAACCAATACAGTTATTGATAAAAAAGCGATTCATAATTTTATAGCAACATTAGAAGTTTCTGAAGAAATTAAAAATGAATTGATGCAAATTACGCCAAGTAATTTTTTAGGAATATAAAGAAATCATATATTTTTAGTTCCCTCTAGAAAATCAAAAATCCCAAGATTAATTGGGATTTTTGATTTTTTTTTAATTTAAGGTACAAATTAAACTTTTAAAGGAAAAACTAAACTATAAATCCTTGTATAAATTGTAATCTGTACAACAAAAAAACTCCCTATTTAAATTATAAACATTTTGCTTAACCTAATGTAATTATTTTATTTAGATATCGACTCTGCTTATCAATTGGTTTTGTGATAATTTTTGTATACTTTCAACAGATCTTGCAAATAAATAGTTAGTTATGAAATGGTTATTTCTGTTCTTATTTTTCTCAACAATCTCATGGTCTCAAACTAAGAACACAAAAATTGACAGTCTCTTGATTGAAATAAAAAAGCAAAAAGCAGACACATTATTAGTTAATGATTACTTTTTATTAGCTCGCGAGTATCAATATTTTGATCCCAAAAAGCTTGTTTTTGTTAACAAAAAGATATTAAAACTGTCAAAAAAACAGAATTTCACAAAAGGTTTTGCACACTACAATCTAATTCAAGGAATTATTTATATGTCTCAAGGAGATTATAAATCATCATTACTATATGCAGATAAGTCAATAATGGACTATAAGAAAGTAAAATTCAAGCAAGGCTATTTTAGTACTATTACTCTAAAAACAAATTGTTATTTAAACACTAACGAATTAGACAAAGCCTTTCTAACAGCTAATATAGGTATTGAAACATCCAGAAATACTACTTTTTTTAATGATATTGCTAATTTTAATTATTGTTTAAGCACTTATTATTTCAGAAATAAAAACTTTAAGAAAGCCATTTTCTATTTAAACAAAGCAATTACAAATTATAGAAAAATTCACAATTTCGATAATATAGTAATTTGTTACAATGGTATAGCAGGAATTTATTATTATACGAATCAACTAAAAAAATCATTAGAGTATACTAAGTTGGCTATTTCCTTAAATAAGGATAAATATTCTGAAATTCAATTTTTATCTAATATTGCTAATATATATATTGAATTAAAAAATTATGTCGAGGCTATCAAATACTCACAGCTTTCATTAAAAAAAAGTTATGAAATAAATAATATTAGTTTTATAGCTATTAATATCAATAATATTGCAGCCATCAATTATGAGCAAAAAAAATACAATTTAGCCATAGAAAATGCTAATAAGGTTTTAATCATGACAGAAGAAGGATCTAGTGTTAAAATGGCTTTACAAATTATTGGAAATAGTTATTTTTCTGAAGGAAATTATAAAAAAGCATTATTTTATCAAAAAACATTGATCGATTCCATTAATCAATCTAAAAGTAAACATGCGGATCAAATAGAATCTAAAAATATATATAATGAAATAGCTAAAACTGAATCTGCTTTAGGAAATTATAAGGAAGCTTATCAGTATAGTAAATTAGACAAACAAATTAGTGAAGCAATCTTAATTGAGGAAAAGACTAATAGAATTAATGAGTTGCAAACACAATTTCACGTTAATGAAAAAGAAATAGCATTAAAAAATAGTCTATTACAGAATAAAAACTCAAAATTCAAAATTCAAAATCAAAAAAATTATATTTATTGTGGACTGTTACTATTACTAATAATCGTAATTATATTATTTCTACTTACTTGGATTTTCTATATTAAAAATATAAAAAACATAGTATTAGAAGAGCAAAAGATATTTATTGAGAAAGCTAATTCGGATTTACTACAATCTCAAGCTCTTTTGAAGAAAAATATGGAAGAAAAAGACATGTTGCTCAAAGAAATACATCACAGGGTCAAGAATAACTTACAATTAGTAATTAGCCTGCTAAACATTCAATCAAGGCAAGTAGAAAGCTCAAATATTGACGTTTTTTTGGAAAAATCATTATCTAGAATAACAACTATGTCATTGATTCATGAGAACTTATATCAAAATGATCATATAGGCAAAGTTAACTTTAATGAATATCTAGTTAGTCTAATAGAATCTATTCTAAGTACTTTTTCTAATATTAACCAAAGAATCAAAATGGATATAAAAATTGAAAACATTTTTTTTGAAATTGAAAATGCCATTTCATTAGGATTAATTATTAACGAATTATTATACAACGCATTTAAACACGCATTTCCAAATGATATGAATGGTACAATACTAATTACAATTGTACCGTTCCGCGAAGGTTATAAATTAGTTTTTAAAGACAATGGTATAGGATTCTCGAAGAACTTGATAGAAAAGGATACATTAGGTATAAAATTAGTAAGGCTACTATCACAACAACTTAATGGGGAGTTAGTCATTAAGGAATCAAAAGGGACAACATTCCAAATTAATTTTACTGGAAAAAAAATTGATTAATAATATGAAAACAAAAATACTAATTGTTGAAGATGAATTGTTAATTGCATTGGATATAAAAAACATTCTTGAAAGTGAAGGATATGATACAATTTCTAATATTACTTCTGTTACACAAGCAATTCAAATGATTGAGAAAGAAAAGTTATCATTAGTATTAATTGATCTTAACTTACAAAAAAAAAATGATGGTGTTCTTATTGGACATTATTTGCTAGAAAAGGATACAATCCCATTTATTTATATAACAGCTAATTCAGATAAAGTTTCTTTAGAGAAAGCAAAAGAGACTAGACCTTATGGTTTTATTGTTAAACCATTTAAACCAGCAGATATTAAGACTGCAGTATCAATTGTACTTAATAATCATCAACATAAAAGTATTGATTTAATTCGTTCTAGTGAACCTTTAAAAAATGAAATCCCTTTTAGGATTAAAGAAATCATCAATTATGTTAATAAAAATATCACTGAAAAAATAGAAATTGACGACTTAGTAGCACTTACAGAATGGAAAAAAGATCATTTTATTAAAATGTTTAATACATACATGCATATAACACCTTACCAGTATATACTTAAAATAAAAATTGACAAAGCGAAATCTTTAATTGAAGAAACCAATCAGCCTATAGCTGAAATTGCTCAAGATTTAAGTTTTCAAAGCTATAGTAATTTTTGTATAGCTTTTAAAAAGCTAAATGGAAATGAGAACCCTAAAGCATATAGAAGAAAAATTATGGCTTTAAGAAATATTATAAAATAGCGATAATCAATATATCACAATTATTATCAATTCTATTTTAAATTCAGTATTGCATTTCTTTGCAGTGTTATTAATTTAAAATTTAATTATGAAAAACAATTTTTATTTTCCAAAAATGGCATTGGCATTAGCCATTACTGTAATGAGTTTGGTAAGTTGTACAAAAGATTTTGAATCTTCTGATACATCAGAACTATTACAAACAACACAACAAGTAACAAATGCAGATGCACTACATGCCAAATTGATTGAAGAGGCTACAAAAGGAGGCTTAGAACTAGTAAAAGACGGTAGTGCACTAAACCCAACCACCGCAAGACCTTTAGCTACTAATTTTTTGAACACAAGAGTGCTAATTAATGGTTCTATAATAGGATATGGAGTATCTGGATACCAACAATCTTATATCTCAACTAGTGGTAACTTTATGACACCTATAGCTGAATTATTAAAAAGGTTTGAATATACCGTTTCTTATAGTAATAATGTCTTAACAGCCATTCGCAAACCAGAAAACACTTTTGGAGCACGACAAATTACTATTAGTGTTGGAAGCAGTTTAATAGTTCAAACTATAAATTCGAGTGGTAATGCTGCTAATTATGCTATACCTGAAGCTGCTATAAATTCTGATGGTGCTATTTTTGCTCCAGCAAGAGTTATAGCACTTTTAGCTGGTGCTGCAACTGCTGAATTTGATGCTGATACCACTACATTGCAAACCTATTATTATGAAGTAAATGATTTTGGCATCTATTTTTATGGTATACAGCAAAATGCTTCAAATGATGCTGTTGGTTGCCAGAAATACATTCCTGGAGAACCTAACCCATTTTTTGTAGCAACCAGAAAAACATTAATTTATGCTCATGGATACCAACCTGGATCTATTAGTGGTTTTAAAAGAGAAGGTTTTTTGTTTAATCAAGCCGAAAGTGGCAATCAGAATGTTCAGAATTATTGGAAATTGAATTCAGAAAATGAAAACTGGAATACAGGTATATTTCATTGGATACAATTAGCAGACGACAGTGGATTACCTCCTATAACTGAAGAAAAGAAAATTTATGATGCAAATTCAAGTGGAATTGGTATGAGATGGAGAAAATCAAATAATACTTTTAGTACACGAGGTAACCCTACTTTAAACGTATTGCAGTTATACCGTCAAGAATATCAAAAAATTACTGCTGTAGTTTCTAATGCGACTGAATTGCGACTTATGGGTAATTCATTAGGAGGAAACCTTACGATGGCTATGTTACGTGAAGTAGCAATTAATGGAGCAAGGGTACCTAATAGAGTAACATTAATGGACCCATATTGGAATCCTGGTTTGGCAAAATCAAGTTCATTTAATTTACCTACTAATTTTGTAACTCCAAACGCCAATCCAGATACAAGATATGTTGGTAAAGACGCAGCGGTAAGACTTAATAATTTAGGCATTGCCATTGAGTACTTTGTTTCTAGTGCCGCAGGTTCGGATGGCTACAATCGTGGTGTGGCTTACATTGCACAATATACAAATCTTTTGCCTTATTATACTAATGATATAGCCGCAAAGCATACACAACCTACCCGCGTATACATGTGGTCAAAAGGTTTAGGATTTCCTTCTGTAGGACCGCATCCCAACAGAGATAATTTATTTGTAAGACAAAATATGAATACAGATAATTATTTTTCTCAAAATTCAGGACCTAGCGCATATACTGCTGGACCTGGAGATGACACTTATTCTCTTTCATTTGGTAAACCATAATTTTTTTGAAATTAAAAAGAAGGCCGTCTCATACTAATTTGAGATGGCTTTTTTTATTTAACATAAATTATGAAATATATTATAGTTTAATAAAATAATTACAACACTTACGTTTAATTATTTAAATGTTCGTAAGCACCTAAATCTGGAGGTGTCGTTCTGGTAATTCCATCAGCATCTTGAGCAATAATATAAGTCGGATTACCCACTCCTTTTGCATCAGATGTTAATCCAATTCGTAAATTATTTTTACTGGTATTTTTAAATTTAGGGTCAAAAGGCGTTGTGTTATTACTCATCAAATTATTATTAGACGGTGCAAAAACACTTGTATACAAAGGATTACTACTAAACTGATTGTTAGTATCATTAAACTTAATCAAACAATTTTTGAGTTGATGATTAAACGCTTTTGTATTGTTTTTATTTAACCCAAGTTCTATATTATTTGGTCCAAAAATGATACAGTTATTAAAATTAGCTTGCACTAAATCTGCAACATAAATATTTGTTCCGTCATTAAAAGTATTATCTAACAAAACCGTAGGTGATTGTCGTGAACTACCTTGCCAATAATCTGCAAAAGTACAATGCGTAAAATCATAAGTTCCTCCTAAAGTACAAGCTAAAGCATATTGCCCTGCATTATTTATAACAATATTTTCGCCATTTATTTTTGCCGTTCTAGCTAAAATACCCACATTTGATGAGTTGTATATTTGTGTGTTTTTTATTTGGACCGTGGTTGCATCATTATCCTGAATAAATAATCCAACAGAGGCATTTTTTATTGTCAAATGATTAAAAGAATTATTTGTGCTTCCACTAGCTAATAAAATAGTTCCCCATTGCCCCGGAGTTTCAGTAAAAGAAGGCTCTAACCTATCACCTTCAAAAATAACTTCATTGGGTAATAAATTTGGCAATGGTGAAGGTGGAGGTGGTGGAGAAACCGTTCCGTTTACTTGAATACTTCCTGCTACTATAATTCCCGATTGATCATGAAAATGGACTCGAGCACCAGGGTCAATTACCAAACTTTTTCCTGTCGGCACAGCAGCATAACCATATATTACATAAGGCTTTGCATTGGTAAAATGCAATTCGGTGTCATCTAATACAAAACCGTATATTCTATTTGCAGGATCAGTTCCTATTTGTAAACTTTCATATATAAATCCTCCATTTCCATCTGGTGTTCTATCTGGAAACAAGAAAACAGCATCTTGTATAAGCGTTACCAAATTTACTTTTTGTTGTAAAGTCCCAGCATCAAACAAAATTTCATCAGTATAAAGCATGTCTGCAGGATTAGCATCGGCAATATCAGCAGTGGTTTCTATAAAAACAAATAAACTATCGTGAGCTAAAAGTTGAACATTTGGGAATATTTTTCCATCGCCAATAGCATCAGCGTCAGATCCGTCTAATCCTGTCATACCATCAACCATCAATCTGTATTTTGAAGCACTTCCTTTGGTCAAAGCAATACTCGGAATTGTAATATCATCTCCACTCCTATTATAAACCTTTAACATATAAGTACTTGAGCCAATATTTGTAAAAACAGTATCTAAATAAACAGTGGTTTTAGAAAATTCTAATTTTCCTGAACTAGGAATGGTATCAAAATCCTTTCGACATGAAGTGATAGAAATAGCTAAAGTGAGTAGAAATAGAATTGAATAACGCATTTATAATTTAATTTTTGATAAAAATAGTGAAAATCTATTAACGAACGAAAATGTTTTTTATTCTATACTATTCACAAAATAAATAATCTTATTTTTTTGTAAATTTGAAACACAAAAAACAAATATATGACTTTCGATAAAGATAAAATACTCGCCATGTGCAATACCATGTGCAAAAATACATTAATGCAAACCTTGAATATTGAATTTATAGATGCTGGAGAAGATTTTCTAGTAGCCACAATGCCTGTAAATCCGGATGTTCATCAACCCATGGGACTATTACATGGTGGTGCTAGTGTTGCGCTTGCAGAAAGTGTAGGTAGTGCCGCATCGATGCTATTTGTAAATCCAGCACTAAGCGAGATACGTGGTATCGAGATTTCAGCTAATCATCTTAAAGCAAAAAGAGAAGGAATTGTTACTGGAACAGCCAGAATTGTACACAAAGGAAGAAGCATTCATCTTTGGGAAATAAGAATTACCGACGAACATGATAAATTAATTTCTCTCTGCAAATTAACCAATATGGTTTTGCCAAAGCGAAAAATCTAGACCCAAAATGAATACTATTTTTAATAAAGGAAAGGAATTACTTAACAAAAAAATGCCTTTTGTAATTTATTGCAAACCAAATTCTGATAGATTAATTGGTGTTTTTCAGAAAAATGATACGCTTTTTGAAATAGCTAATTTTGAAGAAACAGGTTTTGCTTTTGTTTCTTTTGATGGGCAAAAAAAATATTTAATCCCGAAAGATGAATCCGATGTTTATATAGAAATTATAAGTGAAATTAATTATTTTATTGAAAATGAAATTGACTCAAATATTGACTCAAATATAAAAATAGATTTTGAAAATTTAGTTCAAAAAGGAATAAATGCAATAGAAAACAAAGAATTTGACAAAGTAGTTTTGTCCCGAAAAGAAACCTTAAAAATTAATGATTTTAATTTCGAAAAGTCTTTTAATAAATTAATTTTAAATTACCCAAATACATTCAAATATTGTTTTTATCATCCCAAAATTGGCTTTTGGATAGGCGCAACACCAGAACAATTTTTGCAATCGTTCGAAAACACAGTCAAAACAGTTTCTTTTGCTGGAACTCAATCTTATTCTGAATCTGAAAAATATGTCTGGGAAGAAAAGGAAAAACAAGAACAACAATTTGTAACTGATTTTATTTTAGCTAATTTAAAAAAATACAGCACCGAGATTTCATTTTCAGAGCCATATACCTTTCGAGCAGGAAGTATTGTTCATATTAAAACCGATATTGAAGCTACAATAAATACCCAAAATGATTTTAGGAACATTATCGAAAAATTGCATCCAACACCAGCTGTTTGTGGTTTACCTAAAGCCGAAGCGATGCAATTTATTTTAGATAACGAAAGTTATGAAAGAACTTTCTATACTGGTTTTTTAGGTGAATTAAA
Source organism: Flavobacterium sp. (assembly GCF_039932285.1). Taxonomy (GTDB): domain Bacteria; phylum Bacteroidota; class Bacteroidia; order Flavobacteriales; family Flavobacteriaceae; genus Flavobacterium. Next base: position 18,120 of record NZ_JBDTQE010000021.1, on the reverse strand, counting down.
TATCGATTTTGCAACTTTCAAGGATAATAAATCTGACTTATTCGTCAATTTAAGATGTATGAATATTGAAAATGATTTTGCAAACATCTATGTTGGTTGTGGAATTACAAAAGATAGTATTCCCAAAAATGAATTTATAGAAACCGTAAATAAATCGAAAACAATGAAGAAAATATTATATTGATTTTTACCATATTCTATACCTTAAATAGGTACTTTAAATTTATTTAAACCCAACTTAAAATATAAAGGTAGAAATGTTATAATTTTCTTAAGTTTTTTTGTATTGTAACATAAGTCACAGCAAATAGAAGAAATATATCTTATTTTTGTATTTAAATTAAAAAAAACACTATGCAAATAGAACAAATTTATACGGGGTGTTTGGCGCAAGGAGCTTATTATATAACTTCAAATGGTGAGGCTGCAATAATAGACCCTCTTCGTGAAATTCAACCTTATCTTGATCGAATAGAGCGAGATAAAGTAAAACTTAAATATATCTTTGAAACTCATTTTCATGCAGACTTTGTTTCAGGTCATTTAGATTTAAGTAACAAAACAGGTGCTAAAATTGTATACGGACCAACAGCTAATCCAAGTTTCGATGCTATAATTGCTAATGACAATCAAATATTTAAAATAGGGAATATTACCATTAAAGTACTTCACACTCCAGGTCACACCATGGAAAGTACAACCTTTTTACTTATCGATGAGAATAGCAAAGACCACGCCATATTCTCTGGAGACACTTTATTCATAGGCGATGTAGGAAGACCAGATTTAGCACAAAAAGCGGCTACAATGACACAGGAACAACTAGCAGCGATTCTTTTTCATTCGTTACGGGACAAAATCATGACTTTAGCAGATGATGTAATTGTATATCCTGCTCATGGTGCTGGAAGCGCTTGCGGAAAAAACATGAGTAAGGAAACGGTATCAACAATTGGAGAACAAAAGCAACATAATTATGCATTAAGGGCTAATATGTCTGAAGCTGAATTTGTAACTGAAGTCACTGACGGTCTGTTGCCTCCCCCAGCCTATTTTGGTATGAATGTAGCTATGAATAAGTCGGGAATACCTAGTTTTGAAAATGTTCTTAATAATGGTATGAGAGCACTTACAGCTTCTGAATTTGAAGTAGCGGCAGATGAAACTGGAGCACTTATTCTAGATACTAGGAATAACTCCGATTTTTATCAAGGGCACATACCACAATCAATCAATATAGGAATATTGGGAGATTTTGCTCCTTGGGTTGGTGCATTAATTGCCGATGTAAATCAGCCTATTCTTATTGTGACTGAAGTTGGTAAAGAAGAAGAAACAATTACAAGATTAAGCCGAGTAGGATTTGATAACTTGTTAGGTCATTTACAAAATGGTTTTGATACTTGGAAAATATCGGGAAAAGAAACTGATACTGTAAATCGAATTACTGCAGAACAATTCGCAAATGAAGTAAAAATTGGAGAAAGCAAAATTATTGATATTCGTAAAGAATCAGAATATAGCGCAGAACACATTGAAGAAGCATATAATAAACCACTAGCATATATCAATGATTGGATAAAAGACATAAACCCTCAAGAACATTTTTATATACATTGCGCAGCTGGTTATCGTAGCATGATTGCTGCATCAATATTGCAAGCTAGAGGATATCGAAATTTTAGTGAAATTGAAGGAGGCTTTAACAACATCTCTAAAACAACAGCACTTCCAAAAACCAATTTTATTTGTCAAAGCAAAATTTTAAAAATTTAATTAAAATAAATGAATCATGTTTAAATTTCTAAAAAATATATTTTCAAGTAATAATGATCATTTAAAAAAAATTGTCAACGAAGGGGCTTTCCTAGTGGATGTTAGGTCACAAGGAGAATATTTATCTGGACACGTAAAAGGTTCTACAAATATCCCTTTAGATCAAATAAAAAATCAAATGGCAAAGTTTAAAGGAAAAAATAATATCGTAGTATTTTGCAGAAGCGGCATGAGAAGCAGCCAAGCCAAGTCTATACTACAACAAAATGGTTTTTCAAATGTTATTAACGGTGGAACTTGGAATAAAATAGATCAATTACTAAACAATTAAAATGAAACAATTACTATTTACAAATTGGCATTTAATGCGTTGGGTAAGATTAGTATTTGCACTGTTTTTGTTTAGCCAAGCATACACAACTAGCCAATGGTTTTTTATCGCTTTTGGATTGTTTTTCTTATTTCAAGTAATTTTCAACTTAGGCTGTGGCCAAAATGGTTGCGCTATTCCTAACAATAAAAAAAGTAAAAATGAACAACACTTTTCATGATATTATAAATTCCGAAAAACCTGTTTTAATAGATTTTTTCGGTACATGGTGTGGTCCTTGTCAAATGCTAGCTCCAATTTTAAAACAAGTTAAAGACAGCATTGGGGATCGTATTTCTATTATTAAAATTGATGTTGATAAAAATCAAGAATTGGCTACTAAATATCAAGTTCGTGGTGTTCCTACAATGATTTTATATCAAAATGGAAAACAATTGTGGAGACAATCCGGAGTTTTATCCAAAGATGAAATCATTAAAATCATTTTAGAAAAAACTAATTAAAAAAATACGAATGTTAAAAATTACACAAGATTAAAAAATCTTACTTTTAAAATTACTTTTTTTTCTACATTTGGTATTATGAAGTTATGGATTAGCATATTATGTTTTTATTTATTTGCACTAACAGCTGCACCAACTGTTAGTATAATAAAAAAACATTTTGCTCAAAAATGTCAATCTTCCTGTCAAAAAAAAGAATCTAATACACAAAATAGTTGTCAAAAAGATAAATGTATTTTATGTACTAGTTTTAGTCCAAGCCAATTTATTTTATGTCAAATTCAAGATATATCTTTAAATAAAAATTTAAGAAAAGAAAAAAAAGAAAATTTATATTATAAAAAATCTTTTGTGAAAAATTATAACAATACTATTTGGCAACCACCAGAAATGTTATTTGAAGCTTAAAGAATACAATAAAAATTAAAAAAATAATTAATAATAAAATATATCAAAATGAAAAAAGTAATCTCAATATTATCATTAGCAACTTTATTGTTTACTATGACTATAAATGCTCAAGAAACAAAACCAGCTAAAAAAGCAAAAGCTAAAACCGAAAAAACTTGCTCAGCAGAAGAGAAAAAATCTTGTTCAGCAGAGAAAAAAGGTGGATGCTGTTCTGCTAAAAAAGCAGCAGTAAAATCATAATCTTTTTATGAATTAATTTTCCAAAAGTGTGTTTGAATTGTCAAACACACTTTTTTTTCTATCTGATATTTGTTATTAAGTAAGTCTTTTTTTTTTAACACACACACCCAAATTCATTAAAAATACTAAAATTTAATAAAGCTAATTAGAAAAAAAAAATCATCTAAGCACTACTGCTTTTACTACTTCTTTTCCTATTTCTTCATTTATCATTTTGATAATTTTCTCTTTGCCATAACTCAATTCTTCACGAAGCACTGCAGAACTTAGTTCGACATATAATGTTTCGTTTCGCAAAGCAACACTCTTGGTATAATTATTTACCCCGTTTCCCATTAAATTTTTCCATGCATCTACAACAGAAACTTGATTCAATCCAGATTCTAGCTTATTAGTTTTGATAATTTGATTTAAAATATCCCCAACCAAACTCTGATTACTAATTCTTTTTGCCATCTTTACTTTCGGAATTTAAAATGACCTTACTGTAATAAAATTTTACTGCTTCCTTAGAAACTATAACCATTTCTTCCTCTGAAATAGATTCTAATTTATCTTGATGTTTTCCGAATTTTGAAGAAAAATCTAAAACAACATCGTCTTTTTTTACAATAATATTTAAATCTTCTTGCAAATCATTAACTAAAAAAGTGCCATCTGGTTGCCAAAGTACTTTTTTATGAAAACCTTTTTTATTCTTTATTTGAAAATAATCATAAGTTTCATTTATAGGATACTCTTTTTTATTCCCTTCACCATCTATAACTTTACTAATTTGCCAATAACCATTTATAGTATCAATTTTTGAAATATCAACTTTATGCGAACAACCCACAAATACAATTGCAAGAAGAAATAATAGACTCTTTTTCATTTTGTAAAAATAAGAATAAACTATTAAATTATTTGTAAAAATAAATTTTACAAATCAAAAAATAGGGACTATATTTTTGAATAAAATCTCATTATATTTGTAATCTAACACTTCATTTCAAATAAATGAACTTCCAAGTAGTATCTGATTACAAACCCAAAGGAGATCAACCACAAGCTATCGAAAAACTTTCGAAAGGTATTCTTGATGAAGAAAAATATCAAACTTTATTAGGGGTTACCGGTTCCGGAAAAACTTTTACAGTAGCTAATGTAATTGAAGAAGTACAAAGACCAACCTTAGTTTTAGCACACAACAAAACACTTGCAGCGCAACTATACTCAGAGTTTAAGCAATTTTTTCCAAACAATGCGGTCGAATACTTTGTTTCCTACTACGATTATTACCAGCCCGAAGCCTTTATGCCCGTAACTGGTGTTTTTATCGAGAAAGATTTATCTATCAATGAGGAGTTAGAAAAAATGCGAATGAGTACGGTATCCTCTCTCCTATCTGGTCGTAGAGATATTATTGTAATTTCATCTGTTTCTTGTCTTTACGGAATTGGAAATCCTGTCGAATTTCAAAAAAATGTGATTCCCATAGAAAAAGGACAAATGATTTCCAGAACTAAGCTATTGCATCAATTAGTGCAAAGTTTGTACTCGAGAACTGAAATGGATTTTAATCCTGGTAATTTTAGAATAAAAGGAGATACTGTCGATGTTTACCCAAGTTATGCCGATGATGCTTTTAGAATTCATTTTTTTGGAGACGAAATCGAAGAAATTGAAAGTTTTGATATAAAAACATCTCAAGTCATCGAAAAATTTGAAAAACTGACCATTTATCCTGCCAATATGTTCGTGACTTCTCCTGATGTTTTACAAAATGCCATTTGGGAAATTCAGCAAGATTTGGTTAAACAAGTCGATTATTTTAAGGAAATTGGCAAACATCTTGAAGCAAAACGATTGGAAGAACGAACCAATTTCGATTTAGAAATGATTCGAGAATTAGGTTATTGCTCTGGAATTGAAAATTACTCTCGTTACCTTGACGGAAGATTGTCCGGAACAAGACCTTTTTGCTTGTTAGATTATTTTCCAAAAGATTATCTGATGGTGGTTGACGAAAGCCACGTAACACTTTCGCAAGTTCATGCCATGTATGGTGGCGACCGTTCTCGCAAAGAGAATTTAGTCGAATATGGTTTTCGATTACCTGCTGCTATGGACAACAGACCTTTAAAATTTGATGAATTCGAATCGATGCAAAACCAAGTAATTTATGTGTCTGCAACTCCAGCTGATTATGAGTTACAAAAAACTGATGGTGTTGTGATCGAACAAGTGATTCGTCCAACGGGTTTATTAGATCCAATTATAGAAATTCGTCCGAGTTTAAACCAAATTGATGATTTAATAGAAGAAATACAAGTTCGTGCAGAAATTGACGAACGTGTTTTAGTAACTACCTTAACTAAAAGAATGGCCGAAGAATTGGCTAAATATTTGACAAAAGTTAATATTCGTTGTCGTTATATTCATTCCGAAGTTGATACACTGGAGCGAATAGAAATTATGCAAGATTTACGAAAAGGAATTTTTGATGTTTTAATAGGTGTTAACTTACTTCGTGAAGGATTAGATTTACCCGAAGTTTCATTAGTAGCAATATTAGATGCAGACAAAGAAGGATTCCTGAGAAGTCATCGCTCATTAACCCAAACAATAGGTCGTGCAGCTAGAAATTTGAACGGGAAAGCAATTATGTATGCCGATAAAATCACAGCAAGTATGCAAAAAACAATCGATGAAACGAATTATCGCAGAACTAAGCAAATTAATTTTAATACCCAAAACAATGTTGTGCCAATGGCATTGAACAAAAAAATTGAATCTGCATTTACAAAAAATCCTTTGGTAGATTACGAATTGGGTTATACTTCTGGAAATATCGCTGCAGAACCTGAAACCAAATATTTAAGCAAACCCGAAATCGAAAAACGCATTCGTGAAAAACGAAAAGCAATGGAAAAAGCAGCTAAAGATTTAGATTTTATGCATGCTGCAAAATTGAGAGATGAGATTAAATCGCTACAAGAAAAAATTTAGTGAATTTTATCACAATCCTTTTTAGAGTTTTTAAATTCATAAAAGAAAAAACAAGTGTTTCTAGAATTGGAAGCACTTTTTTATTCTACCTAATAGTCTGAATTTCACATTTAAAAAAAACATTTTATAAACAAATAAAATACCCATTGTTAGTGATTTTTTTTATATTTTAACTTCAGAATTTTGAATATAAATTTTAAATATAAAAACATGAAGATTAACAGCACAAGATTATATGAGGGTAGCGGTACATTTACTAAAAATGGAGATATTGATTACGATATAAACCTGCCCGCAGAAGTTGCAGAAAATGACTTTGATTTTTTTGAACATTATGACATTTCAAACCCAAAAGCAAATGGTGTCGTAATTTTGGTAAAACCCGAAAGCGTAATTGCCGAAAGCGATCAAACAACGAAAAAATACAATCATAAGTTTAACATCAAACAATTAAAACGATACAATAGTAGTACAGGTTTTAATGTAAGTACCCAAGATGGTAATGTTATGGTCATTAATTGCAATGAAGTTACAAACGAAGTTAAAGAAATTATTGAACATTTTTATAACAATTTATTACACAAAGACAGACCAGTTTCGGTTGGGACTGGGGTAATACGTGGTCCTTTGGTTAAATAATGATTAATTTAAAAAATATGCTGATATTATTCGTTTGCTTTTTGCAAACGAATAATACTCTGGCACAATATGATAGAAGGTTGCTAGATTTAAATAAAAAATATATTAATAAAGAATATCAGGAAGTCATTTTAAAGTGTAAAATTTTAGAAAACTCACTTTCTAAAAAGTTAGACAAAGCCTACTTACATCAACTGAAAGCAGATGCGCTAGCCATGTTGCTTAAAAATGATGAATCTTATAAAGAATATTTGTTGTCAAAAGGGATTTACACCCAATTAGATAGTGTTGACGTAGCTATGTCCATCAATTTAAAAATTGTTTATCTTTTAAAATCGTTAAAAAATAATACTATTGATTATAAATCTTATATAAATGAGTCACTGAAATACTATAATTCTTGTTCAAATCCCCATATTAAGATAAAAGGTTATTTAAATATTGCTTCGATGAAAATTAATAAAATAGAAGCTAATGAGAGTATTAATCTTTTTCATAAAGCATTGTTTTTGAGTAAAAAATTAAATAATGAGAAACAAAAATCTTTTGCCTACAATAATTTGGCGGTATTGTATAATGAAATAAAAGGAATACCCGATTCGGCCTTGTATTATCTAAAAAAAGACTTACCATATTTAATCACACATCAAGAACAAGATAATATTTGTTACAATTATATCAATCAGGCATCATCTTTTTCCAAAAAGAAAAATTATTCCCAAGCCATTCAATTACTGCATAGTGCAGATAGTATTAAGATTCTCAATAATGTGAATGATATAAAATTTTCAATTAATACTTTTTTGAATCAATATTACAAAGCCAATAATGACCCCAAAAAAGCATTGGCTTATCTTGAAAAAGCAAATATTTTTAGAGATAGTTTAGAGGTTCAAAATCAAAATATTGCAATCAATGAAATAAAGACAAAATACGAAACTAAATCTAAGGAAATCGAAAATAGTAGTCTGAAAAATAAATTGAATTTCAACCAAAAAATTACTTTTTCGATAATCTTATTACTTTTAGCCAGTATCATAATTGCTACTTTAATTTACAAAAATTTTTCAAGAAAAAAGAAAATAGCAGATCAAGATCGATTGATAGAACAGCAAAAATTAGAAAAAACACTCAAAGATCATGAACTACATGCTATAGACGTTATGCTGGAAAGTCAGGAAAAAGAGCGTCATAAAATAGCTAATGAGCTTCATGATAATCTTGGGAGCATGTTGGCGACACTAAAATTAAATTTTCAAAACCTAAAGAGACAAAAAGAACATTTTTCTAGTCAAGAAAACAATTTATACAACAAAACCGATGATTTGATAGAAGAAGCCTACCAAAAAGTACGCAACATTGCACATCTTAAGAATCTTGGGGTTATTGCTAGTGATGGATTGTTACTTTCTGTAAAAAAAATGGCAGAAAAAATGAGCGTTTTAGAAAGACTTACGGTCAATGTAATTCCTTTTGGACTGAGTGAACGTTTGGAAAATCAGGTAGAAGTTACCCTTTTTAGAATCATACAGGAATTGTGTACTAACAGTATCAAACACGCTCAGGCTACCGAAATAAACATTTATCTTACTCAGGACAATACATCAGAAATCAATTTAATGATTGAAGACAACGGGAAAGGTTTTGATACGAAAGCAATTCGAAATAGCGACGGAATGGGACTCAAAAGCATAGAGAAAAAAGTAGAACAAATGGGCGGTACTTTTACTATAGATTCCAAAATTAGTAATGGAACCACCATAATAATAGACCTACCCTTATGATTACAATTGTTATAGCCGAAGATCACCAAGCATTGATTGATGGTATTAAATTGTCTTTAGAATACGAAGACGATATTTGTGTGGTTGGAGAAGCGTTAGATGGCGAAATGCTCTTGGATTTGGTTCGAAAAAAGCGTCCAAACCTTGTTATCACCGATATACGTATGCCAAAATGCGATGGCATAACGGCAACAAAAATTATCAAAAAGGAGTTTCCAGAAATAAAAGTCATTGCTTTTAGTATGTTTGACCAATCCGAAGCTGTAAATCAAATGAAACAAGCAGGTGCATCGGGTTATATTATGAAAAACTCTTCTTTAAAAAAAGTATTGGAAGCCATTCGCGAAGTAAACAAAAACAAAACTTTTTTTGATGATGCGATAGCCACCAAAGATTCGATAACCAAAGACGAAATTGTTTTGAGCTCTCGCGAAAAAGAAATTTTGCGACTTGTGGGCGAAGGAAAAACGTCTCAAGAAATTGCTGATATCCTTTTTATTGGTAAGAGTACAGTAGATACGCACCGCAAAAACATCATCAAAAAAATGAACATTTATGGCAAGACCGATTTGATACGCTTTGCGGTAGAGCGAAAGTATGATTTCTAATTTTTTTTGATTGCACTATAAAATCCCCATTGTTGGGGATTTTTTTATGGTTTGAAATGAGGAATTTTACAATGTTGTTAATGACCAAATAAACAATGACATGTCAAAAAAGTTATGCAAATAACAGCAGTCAAATGGAGACCAGAAACCATCCAAACGGGGCGGAACCGAAAAGCTATATGAGTAGGAAAAATAAAAACACTAAAATAATTATGTCAATCACAGCAATTAAATCGATAGTTAACAAAACCAGTGGTTCCATTGGAATTGTAAAAAGAGAAAATAAAGATCAAGATAATATTTCATTAAGACCAAACGATGTTTCGAATGAAGAAATATGGATACCATGGGTTTCAAATCAGCAAGAATTTAACGACAAAGTAATTGAAATAACCTTTTTTTCTAGCAACAATAAAATTTTTATATGGGAAACTGGAGGGAAAGTTAAATGGTCAATGAGAGGTTTTGAAAGCCCTGGAAGAGCAATAAATGGCAATTCTAACTCTGATGGAGATAGAAGACTAATTATTGAAGAAAATATGGTAGTACTAGAATCATTATAATAATTTTAAATATACAAAAATATGAAAATCACAATTAAACAAGGAGTTACAATGGAATTGACAGCTCCTCAAACCTATGAAGTGAATTATCTTGATGGCAAATCCGAATATACGGAACCTTTTGTTATTATCAATTTTACTAAAGCCGCCGCAGATCAAGAATTAAAAGGTTTTAGAACTATTATAGATGGTCTAGCAGCTTTCTTTATAACAACTGCAACAGGTGGAGCAGCTGCTTCAATGGGAATTACGGTAGCAATAGGTGCTACTTTATCTTTGATTACAAAGGTTGCAGGACCACTAATAGAAGATAAGTTATTTGGAATAAATCCAGATGGAAGCATAACTCAATATATGGCCTATCATTATTGGGGAAGTTCCACAGAAGGTATTGACCCTACGGCTTGGCCAATTCCTGGAGTAGATTCCAATGATTGGTTCAAAAAGGTAAATAGTTCCATTACCTCTTTCAAAAATCCAAGTCTAGTCAAAGTTCATACCGAAAGTCTTCATTTAGGAATTGAAATCAGTAAACAAAAACCAAACTATGAATTTAAGATGGAATCACAGGAGAATTTTTTAAATTATTCTAGAAAAAGTCTGAATGTTCCAATTGTTAATCTTTTAGAAGCTTCAAAGCCAGACTTAATAGCTATTGCTAGTGATACTAGTTTTTCTGAAAGTTTTAAATCTTGTATGGATATTCAAGGTTTACCTACACCTTCTTCTATATTTGGAACCGTTACTACAGCAGTTACCAATATAAATGCTATTTATTCCGTAGTAGTGAAATATGGTACTAGTGTTACAATCAAAGAATTGATTGCAAAAGGAGTTTTAGGAGACGGATTAGCTATTGTTGGTTCGATGACAGCAGCATATTATTTAGGAGCCTGTATTGGTTGTGGAATTTATGCAGGAATTGGCAGTATGATTCCTTCTCCAATATAATATTTTAAGAACAATAAAATAAATATTCCCTTCAACTTTGTTTACTATTTGCTTTTTAATCTATTAAAATACAAAGTTTGTTAATTTTATTCTTGAATAATAACAACCAATATTATTTGAATACTAACCAAAAAAAGTGCTTCCATTTCTGAAAGCACTTTTTTTTTAAAACCATATCCTTTTTTTAGTTGATAATTCTCAACAAATTAAATTGTAATAAACAATTGGTAAGTATATTATTCTGTAGGCAATATAAAAAACGTACTCTATGATAATTATTTTACTAACAATATAATTACTTAAGACCTGAATTCGAAAACTGAATTCGTGAAAAACGAAAAACTATGGAAAATCTGCTAAAGATGTGGTTAATACTTTGCAAGAGAAAATATAATATTTTACTTTTTCAAAACTTTATATTCCTCATAACAACCATTTATCGCATCTAGGATTTGTAAATCATTTGCGGTTTGTGCAAATGTTTCAGAGTAACTACAACGTTGCAAAATTTCTGCAAGTTCTTTTTTATCTATCCCTAAAAGCAAGTAAATAGTTTGATGGTCATATTTTGTTTGAAGTAAATTTCTTAAATTTTCATCTTTTTTTAATTCCTTAAGTCTCTTAAGCTCTTTGGGTTTTTTACCAAAAAAATTATAAAGCATATCTGCAGGATTAAACAAAGAACTCATTACTCTACCAAAAGCGCCTGGAGAACTTTCACCTGCTTCATATCTACTCGTTAAACCAGAAATATTATACCAATAATTTTCTTTTTCAGGAATTAATTTCGAGTCAACTTCTAAATAACCTGTTAAATCGTATGGAGGAATAACAACCTCTTCTAGTGCATAAGCTTTCTCTGTAAGGTGAATTTTGTTTGCATTACTTTTTATCCAGTCATTGGTTACTTTAATTTCAATAGATTGAAAACCCAAACTAGAAACAAGCAACACATCATTTACATTGGCTGGGATTTTAAAATTACCTTTTGCATCGGTAACAGCTCCTTTTACTAAATTAATATTTACAACATTAATATTCCATAACGGTAATAATGTGTTATCATTTACAACCGTACCAGAAATTATAGTCTCTTGTGAAAAAATAGAAACTGAAAAAAATAAAAATAAAAGGGTAAAATATCTCATGCTCAAAATTTGTTAGGCTAATGTAATTATTCATTATGAGATATTTTACAGATTATATTATAATTATAAGAAAATTAACAATAAGCCTTAAAAATATAAAATTAAAAGTTAATATTAATCGTTATGAAAGTAGGAAAGGTTTAAATTTAAAATCCAAAATTGTACCTTTGTTTTTTATTTCAACTATGTTAGAAAACGATAATACCATCGAAGTTATTGGCGCTCGCGTTCATAATCTCAAAAATATAGACATTTCCATTCCGCGTGAAAAACTAGTAGTTATTACTGGGCTTTCTGGTTCGGGAAAATCTTCTTTGGCTTTCGATACCATTTATGCCGAAGGGCAACGTCGTTATATAGAAACTTTTTCCGCTTATGCCAGACAATTTCTTGGAGGATTAGAGCGTCCTGATGTGGATAAAATAGATGGATTGTCACCAGTAATTGCCATTGAACAAAAAACAACTTCTAAATCTCCCCGTTCCACTGTAGGAACAATTACCGAAATATATGATTTCCTTCGTTTGCTTTTTGCCCGCGCTGGCGATGCTTACAGTTACAATACGGGCGAAAAAATGGTTTCCTATTCTGACGAGCAAATTAAGGATTTGATTATCAAAGATTTTTCTGGAAAAAGAATAAACATCCTCGCTCCTATTATTCGTGCTCGAAAAGGGCATTATGCCGAATTATTCCAACAAATTGCCAAGCAAGGTTTCTTGAAAGTCCGCATTAACGGTGAAGTCAAAGATATCACGGCAGGTATGAAGCTTGACCGATACAAAACCCACGATATTGAAACCGTTATTGATAGGATTGTGGTGGAAGATTCTGAAGATGTTCAAAAAAGAATATCAGAAAGTATTAACACAGCCATGCATTACGGCGAAAATGTGTTGATGATTTTAGATCAGGATAGTAACGAAGTTCGGTTTTTTTCTAGAAACTTAATGTGTCCAACAACCGGAATTTCGTATCAAAATCCAGAACCAAACTTATTTTCATTCAACTCACCTAAAGGAGCTTGTCCTGATTGTAATGGTCTGGGAACAATTAATGAAATAAATATTAAAAAAATAATTCCAAATCCTAAATTATCTATAAAATCTGGCGGTTTTGCTCCGCTTGGCGAATACAAAAGTTCTTGGATTTTTAAACAATTGGAAATTATTGGCGAAAAGTTTGAATTCAAATTAACCGATGCTATCGAAACCATTTCTGAAGAAGCCATGGAAATGATTCTAAATGGTGGAAAAGAAAAATTCTCAGTAACTTCAAAAACAGCTGGCGTTACCAAAGAATATAAAATTGAATTTGAAGGGATTTCGGCATTTATAAAATCACAACATGACGATTCGGGTTCATCAACCTTAAAACGTTGGGCAAAAGAATTTATGGACGAAGTAAATTGTCCTACTTGTGAAGGTTCACGACTCAAAAAAGAATCGCTTTATTTTAAAATAAATGAACAAAATATTGCCGATTTATCAGCAATGGATATTTCAGATCTAACCATTTGGTTTCATGATTTAGAAAATCATCTATCTGACAAACAAAAGCTTATAGCATCAGAAGTCATCAAAGAAATTAAAGACAGGTTAAACTTTTTGATGAATGTAGGTTTGGACTATTTATCTATTAGCCGAAGTTCTAAATCACTTTCTGGTGGCGAAGCACAACGCATTCGTTTGGCCACTCAAATAGGTTCACAATTGGTTGGCGTTTTGTATATTCTAGATGAACCAAGCATTGGTTTACACCAACGTGACAACGAAAAACTAATTCATTCGTTAGAACAATTGAGAGATATTGGCAACTCGGTAATCGTTGTAGAGCATGACAAAGACATGATAGAACGTGCTGATTATGTCATTGATATTGGCCCAAAAGCTGGGAAATATGGAGGAGAAATTATTAGCATTGGAACTCCTGCTGAAACTTTAAAATCCAACACGATTACCGCTCAGTATTTGAATGGAACAATGAAGTTTGAAATTCCTAAAAAACGTCGTAGCGGGAATGGAAAATTCCTGAAACTGACTGGAGCAACTGGAAATAATCTAAAAAATGTTTCAATAGAATTGCCTTTAGGACAACTTATTTGTGTGACTGGAGTTTCAGGTTCAGGAAAATCGACCTTAATAAACGAGACGCTCTACCCTATTTTGAATGCATTCTATTTTAATGGTGTAAAAAAGCCAAAACCATACAAAAAAATAGAAGGTCTAGAACATATCGACAAAGTTATTGATATAGATCAAAGTCCAATTGGACGAACACCACGTTCTAATCCCGCTACTTATACCGAAGTTTTTACGGAAATCAGGAATCTATTTACCATGACTTCCGAAAGTATGATTCGTGGTTACAAAGCGGGGCGATTTAGCTTTAATGTAAAAGGCGGACGTTGCGAAACCTGTGAAGGATCTGGAGTAAGAACTATCGAAATGAGTTTTTTACCTGATGTTTATGTTGAATGCGAAACGTGTCAAGGCAAGCGTTTTAACAGAGAAACACTAGAAATACGTTTCAAAGGAAAATCGATTTCCGATGTTTTGAATATGACGATTGACGAAGCCGTTCCGTTTTTTGAAATGATTCCGAAAATACATAGAAAAGTAAAAACCTTACAAGATGTTGGTTTGGGATATATTACTCTTGGGCAACAAAGTACAACGCTTTCTGGTGGCGAAGCACAACGAATAAAACTAGCTGGTGAATTGTCTAAAAAAGATACAGGAAATACATTTTATATTCTGGACGAACCTACCACTGGATTGCATTTTGAAGACATTCGGGTTTTGATGGACGTGATTAATAAATTAGTAGACAAAGGAAATACGATTTTGATTATCGAACACAATATGGACGTCATAAAACTCTCCGATTATATTATAGATATTGGTCCAGAAGGCGGAAAAGGAGGCGGAAATGTGGTTGCTAAAGGAACTCCCGAAGAAGTTGCTAAAAATAAAAAAAGTTATACAGCGCAGTTTTTGAAAAAAGAATTACTTTAGCGGGCTGTTTTTTACAGAAATAAAAATTGAATACTAATGCCCTAGCCCTGATAGTAGTGAAAATCCTTTTCTTTTTTTCTTTAAAAAAGAAAAGATTGTAACGAATAGCAGGAATAGCTCTTAAAAAATAAAAAAATGAGATTAGAAGATTTTGATAATGACGAGGATAAAGTAATCCAAGATAAGTTAAAACAAAGAACATGGAATGAGATTCGTAGTAATGATTCTTGGGCAATTTTTAAAATTATGTCTGAGTTTGTAAATGGGTACGAAAGTATGGCTAGAATTGGTCCTTGTGTCTCAATTTTTGGTTCGGCGAGAACAAAACCAGAGGATAAATATTATATTTTGGCAGAAAATATTGCATACCAAATAAGTAAAGCCGGTTATGGCGTGATTACTGGTGGTGGTCCTGGAATTATGGAAGCTGGAAATAAAGGTGCACATCGTGGCGAAGGAACTTCGGTTGGATTGAATATTGAATTGCCTTTCGAACAACATTTCAACCCATATATCGATAAAGATAAAAACTTGAATTTTGATTACTTTTTTGTTCGTAAAGTGATGTTTGTAAAATATTCTCAAGGATTTGTGGTGATGCCTGGTGGTTTTGGAACCCTTGACGAATTATTTGAAGCAATAACATTAATTCAAACTAAAAAAATTGGAAAATTTCCTATTATTCTAGTCGGAACTACTTTTTGGTCTGGATTGATGGATTGGGTGCAGCAAGTAATGATTGAAAGAGAAAAGACCGTTTCTCCAGATGACATGAAACTAATAAAAATAGTTGATACTGCTGAAGAAGTAGTTGAAGCTTTAGATAATTTCTACAAGAAATATAATTTGAGTCCTAATTTCTAATAATCAAATAATAAGGAACTAAAAAAAATAAAAAGCAGTTGTAAGTAATGATTTTTTAATTATGTTTGTTGAAATTTTTAATTTTAAAAAATTAATTCAAAAACCCAAATACAACATGAAAAAAATTATTGCACTCTCATTTTTATTTATTAATTATCTAAGTTATAGTCAAATAAAAGTTATACCAACTGTTCCTATCGAAAAAATAGGAAGAATTGGTGTTAATGGTTCTAGTGACATCTATATTCAGAAAGAAGGTAATGAGTATACTGTATTTTTTAAAAATATAGAACCCTCAGAAACTAGTTCATCTACAAAATTTAATTTCAAAGATTTAACAGGTGATTTTGAAGCTTTATATACTATTATTTCAGATGGTTTTAATGCATCACCTGTAGCTGATATAAAACTAGATTTACCAAACGATATTGTTTGGTTGCACTATACGAAGAGTTTACAAAAAGTTGTTACATTACAATTTATGAGTAAAGACAAAATTACATCCGTTACTGGAATTTCAGATTTTATGTCTAAAGCTGATATCAATAGTTTGTTCGGGAAAAAATAATTCCTCAACAGTTTAAAAGAGTTGCTTAATAAAATCGGTATTTACTGAAATTATTAAGCAACTTTTTTTTATAAATTTTTTCTTAAAATTAATTATGAAAAAAACAATAGTTGTACTTACTGGAGCGGGAATTTCTGCCGAAAGTGGTATTAAGACATTCCGAGACAGTGATGGACTATGGGAAGGTCATAATGTTACAGATGTTGCAACGCCCGAAGGCTGGAAAAAAAATCCTGCATTAGTTCTCGATTTTTATAACAAACGTCGTCAGGAACTTAAAACGGTAAAACCCAATGAATCTCATCTAATATTAGCAGAATTAGAAAATGATTTTGATGTAAATATAATTACCCAAAATGTAGATAATTTACACGAAAAAGCAGGAAGTTCGAATGTGTTACATCTTCACGGAGAACTAACAAAAGTGAGAAG
Source organism: Flavobacterium sp. (assembly GCF_039932285.1). Classification (GTDB taxonomy): domain Bacteria; phylum Bacteroidota; class Bacteroidia; order Flavobacteriales; family Flavobacteriaceae; genus Flavobacterium. Next base: position 1,294 of record NZ_JBDTQE010000021.1, on the reverse strand, counting down.
TGTTACAAACAAAAATCATATTTTAGATTGGTTTGAAGATTTAAATCTTGGCCATTTTGATGATGATGGCAACCAACTTCGTCCTCATATAGTTTGGTTTGGGGAAGATGTTCCTGCCATAGAAAAAGCAATTACAATTGTCGAAAAAGCAGATGTTTTAATTATTATTGGAACATCATTACAAGTGTATCCTGCAGCAAGTCTCATGAATTTTGCACCACAAGATTGCCCTATTTATTATATTGATCCTAATCCGGCAACTGTCTATGATTTACCCAACCCTCTAGTAGTTATTGAAACAATAGCTTCTAAAGGAATGAAAACTGTAAAAAAAGAATTAATGAGATTACTTTAATTTTTTATAGTAAAAAATTAATTCAACAAAAAAAAGTCCCGATTGCTCGGGACTTTTTATATTCAAAAAAACTAAAGAATTATTTTTTCTCTGATTTTTCCATTTTAGCTTTCAAAGCAGCTAATACATCATTGTTATCTCCTAACGTTGCAGCAGCTGCATTGTTGTTAGATGAAGATGAATTAGAGTTAGAATTATTATCTGAAGCTGTTTTCACATTTTTCTCTTCTTCCTCACGGAAAATAGCAGTATGTGAAGCTACAACTCTTTTAAATTCTTTATTGAATTCGATAACTTTGAAGTCAGCAGTATCACCTTTTTTCAATTTCTTACCATCTTCTTTTTCAAGGTGACGAGTAGGAATAAAAGCAACAACATCATCTCCAAAATCTACAGTAGCGCCTTTTTCAACGATTTCAGCGATTTCACCTGAATGGATAGTTCCAACAGCAAAAGCAGCTTCATGTTTGTCCCAAGGATTTGCAGTAGTTTGTTTGTGACCTAAAGATAATTTACGAGCATCAACATCAAGTTCAAGAACTACGATGTCTAATTTTTCACCTACAGTGATAAATTCTGATGGATGCTTGATTTTTTTAGTCCAAGATAAATCTGAGATATAAACCAATCCGTCGATTCCTTCTTCTAATTCTACGAAAATTCCAAAGTTTGTAAAGTTTCTTACAGTACCTGTATGTTTAGAACCTACTGGGTATTTAGAAGTAATATCAGTCCATGGATCTTGCGTCATTTGCTTGATACCAAGAGACATTTTACGTTCGCTTCTGTCAAGAGTTAAGATAACACCTTCAACGATGTCACCCACTTTTACGAAATCTTGAGCAGAACGTAAATGAGTAGACCAAGACATTTCAGAAACGTGAATTAAACCTTCAACACCTTCAGCAACTTCGATAAATGCACCGTAATCAGCGATTA
>NZ_JBDTQE010000020.1:0-37850 GCF_039932285.1 Flavobacterium sp. | reverse complement strand
CAATGATCGAATTAGTAGATTTCAACGAACTATACAACGGTGGTAAAAAAGAAGAAGTGAAAACTAAAAGCCGTCGTGGTGGAAAAGCTAAAAAAGCTGAACCAACTGCTGAAGCTCCAGCTGACACTACTGAAGAAACTACTGATAGTGCAGAATAATATGACATTTAGTTCATAAATATTAAGGATAAACTTTTACTAGTTTATCCTTTTTTTTTTGGAGCGAATAGTTCGGTTTTTATCAGTAAATCATATTCCTGCTGTCGTTACAATCTCATCTCGTTAAAAAAAAACGAGACGAGGATTTTCACTTCATCAGGGCTAAAGAGTAAAATATTAGAATACTTGGAAATTATATTTCCTTAATCGATTCTATCAATTTAATAAAAAAACTTTATTTTTGCATCACAACTAAACAATACAATGCAACACACGACAAAACAACCAGCAATTTTATTACTAAGCGACGGAACCATCTTTCATGGAAAATCTATCGGAATTAGTGGAACCACATTCGGAGAAGTATGTTTCAATACAGGAACAACAGGCTACCAAGAAATATTTACCGATCCATCTTATTTCGGACAAATCATGGTAGCTACTAATGCACATATAGGAAACTATGGTGTTAATGGAGACGAAATAGAATCAAATAAAATCATGATTTCAGGTTTAGTTTGCAAGAATTTTTCAGATTTTCATTCCCGTCCAAATTCTGAAAGTAATCTATTTGATTATTTCAAAAAACAAAATTTAGTTTGTATCTCAGATGTAGATACTCGAGCTCTTGTGAGTTACATTCGTGATAACGGAGCTATGAATTCGGTGATTTCTACCGACGGAACTTCAATCGAAGAACTTAAAAAGCAATTAGCACTTATCCCAGACATGAAAGGATTAGAATTGGCTTCAAAAGTATCTACTACAACTCCTTATTTTTATGGAGATGAAAATGCAAAATATAAAATCTCAGCTTTAGATTTAGGGATAAAAACCAACATACTTCGCAATCTTGCCAAAAGAGATTGTTATGTAAAAGTATTTCCATACAATGCAACTTATCAAGAATTGAAAGGCTTTAGTCCAGACGGTTATTTCTTATCTAATGGACCTGGTGATCCAGATCCTTTAGAAAGTGCCATTTCGGTTGCAAAAGAAATCATTTCAAACAACAACCCGCTTTTCGGTATCTGTTTGGGACATCAAGTCATAGCTTTGGCAAACGGAGTGTCAACTTATAAAATGTTCAACGGACATAGAGGAATAAATCATCCGGTGAAAAATCTAGTAACAGGTAAAGGAGAAATCACTTCTCAGAATCACGGATTTGCGGTCAATAAAGAAGAATTAGACAATCACCCTGATTTAGAAATCACCCATTTACATATCAATGACGGTACTGTTGCAGGAATGCGTATGAAAGGGAAAAACTGTTTTTCGGTACAATACCATCCAGAAGCAAGTCCTGGGCCACATGATTCTAGTTATTTGTTTGATGATTTTATCGAAAATATAAAACTTTCAAAAAACTAAAACGTTATCGTTAATAAGATTAGTGATTTTATTAAAATCAATCTAAAAGTTAGAATATATTTGTAATTCAACATTTAAAATAAATATAATGAGCATAATTATCAAAATTCACGCAAGACAAATTTTCGATTCAAGAGGAAATCCAACTATCGAAGTAGATGTAGTAACCGAAAATGGTGTTTTAGGACGCGCTGCAGTTCCATCTGGAGCGTCAACTGGCGAACACGAAGCAATGGAATTGCGTGATGGCGGAAAAGCTTATCTAGGAAAAGGAGTTTTAAAAGCTGTTGAAAATGTAAATACAAAAATCGCAGCAGAATTGTTAGGAACTTCAGTTTTCGAACAAAATCTAATCGATAAAATGATGATTGATTTAGACGGAACGCCTAACAAATCAAATCTAGGAGCAAATGCCATTCTTGGTGTTTCTTTAGCAGCAGCAAAAGCAGCAGCAAACGAATTAGGATTGCCATTATACAGATATATTGGAGGAGTTTCTGCCCATACATTACCAGTGCCAATGATGAATATAATCAATGGTGGTTCACATTCTGATGCGCCTATCGCCTTTCAAGAATTTATGATTATACCAGTAAAAGCGACTTCTTTTACACAAGCCATGCAAATGGGAACGGAAATTTTCCACCATTTAAAGAAAGTATTACACGATCGTGATTTGTCTACAGCAGTAGGTGATGAAGGAGGTTTTGCGCCTAATTTAGCTGGCGGAACCGAAGATGCTTTAGATACAATCAAAAAAGCAGTCGAAAGCGCAGGATATACTTTTGGTGATGATATTATGATTGCATTAGATTGTGCAGCTTCAGAGTTTTATGTAGACGGAAAATACGATTATACAAAATTTGAAGGACCAACAGGAAAAATCAGAACATCAGAAGCACAAGCAGATTATTTAGCCGAATTGGCTTCAAAATATCCAATTATTTCTATCGAAGACGGAATGTACGAAGACGATTGGAAAGGTTGGAAATACCTAACCGAAAAAATTGGTCACAAAACACAACTCGTTGGTGATGATTTATTTGTAACCAATGTAACACGTTTATCAAGAGGAATCAGTGAAGGAATTGCAAATTCTATCTTGGTAAAAGTAAACCAAATCGGAACATTAACAGAAACGATTGCGGCAGTAAATATGGCGCACAATGCAGGATATACATCAGTAATGTCACACCGTTCTGGCGAAACCGAAGACAATACGATTGCCGATCTAGCAGTAGCGCTAAACTGCGGACAAATAAAAACAGGTTCTGCTTCTCGATCTGACCGTATGGCAAAATACAACCAGTTATTGCGCATCGAAGAGGAATTAAACGAAGTAGCCTATTTTCCAGGCGTAAGAGCATTCAAAAAATAAAGTTATTGTAATTTGAAGCTGTTCCCGCTTTCCGCTTCAAGTACTCATTCAAAAAAACTATTTTTCTAAACAACAACAGGAGCTTCCTCTGGTCGCTCTGTTGTTGCAAGAAAAATTAGTTTTTTTCATTTCGTAGCTTTCCGCTTCAATCGGGGCTAGAGAGTAACAGTTAATAAGAAATTGAATTTAATACTACACCTGACAGGTTTTAAAAACCTGTCAGGTGTAGTATTAATTATTTTCTATTCATAAATTAAATGAACTTATATGTCTTATATGGTTCAAAAAAGTATTAATTTGATTACTTGTTTAATGTAAATATCCTCAAATGACTTAAATCAAACCGTCATTTTCAAAATAAAATCATTTTTATCATTTATTTAACGAAAACGTTACCGTAAATCTTTTTTATTTAGTAAGGAATTTCATAGCTTTGTTAAATTAAATATTTTAGATAAATTCCCAAATTATATTATGTCAAATACAGCAACAATAGAAATTGATGGCAAAAAGTACGAATTCCCAACAATAAAAGGAAGTGAAAACGAAGTAGCTATAGATATTAGCAAACTAAGAGATCTAACAGGAGTCATTACAATGGATCCAGGTTACAAAAACTCAGGAGTTTGTAAGTCAGAAATAACATTCCTAGACGGAGAAGAAGGAATTCTTCGTTACAGAGGATATTCAATCGAAGATTTAGCTGATAAAGCTAATTTTCTTGAAGTTTCATATTTGGTTATTTTTGGTGAATTACCTACAAAATCTGAATTAGCCCATTTTGAAAACAATATTCGCAAATATACTTTGGTAAACGAAGAAATGAAAAGCATCATCGATGGTTTTCCTAAAACAGCACATCCAATGGGTGTTTTGTCTTCGTTAACAAGTGCGTTAACGGCTTTTAATCCAAAAGTAGTTAATGTGGAGAATGAAAAAGAAATGTACGAAGCTGTTTGTAAAACGATGGCTAAATTTCTAGTTCTTGCCACGTGGACATTTAGAAAAAGTATGGGTTATCCTCTAAATTATTATGATAATACAATAGGATATGTAGAAAATTTCATGCAGTTAATGTTCAAATTACCTACGGGGCCTTATGCTTCAAATCCAGTGGTAGTAGCAGCATTAGATAAATTATTCATATTGCACGCAGATCATGAGCAAAACTGTTCTACGTCAACAGTAAGAATGGTAGGGTCCTCTCATGCAGGATTGTTTGCTTCAATATCTGCAGGAGTTTCAGCACTTTGGGGGCCACTTCACGGTGGTGCAAACCAAGCGGTGCTTGAAATGTTAGAAGATATTCAGAAAGATGGTGGAGATGCTGAGAAATATTTAGCAAAAGCAAAAGACAAAGATGATCCATTCCGTTTGATGGGATTCGGACATAGAGTGTACAAAAATTTTGACCCAAGAGCAAAAATCATCAAAAAAGCAGCAGACGAAGTTTTAAGAACACTAGGTGTTGATGACCCAATTCTTCAAATTGCAAAAAAACTAGAAGAGTCAGCTTTGGTAGATGATTATTTTGTGTCAAGAAAATTATATCCAAATGTCGATTTCTATTCAGGAATCATATACAGAGCATTAGGAATTCCTACAGATATGTTTACCGTATTATTTGCAATTGGTCGTCTTCCAGGTTGGATAGCACAATGGAAAGAAATGCGTGAAAACAAAGAGCCTATTGGTCGTCCTCGTCAAGTTTACACAGGACATCCATTAAGAGATTTTATTTCTGTAGAAAAACGATAATTACTTAATAATTTAAACGAAAAGCTTCTCTTAATCGGGAAGCTTTTTTTATATTTGCTACAAGTCAAAAGCCAATTTATGTTACAATTAAATGTAAAAAACGAATCTTCAAGATTAAGAGCGGTTGTATTAGGATCTGCAATAAATAATGGGCCAACGCCAACAGTAGATGAAGCTTATGATCCCAAATCGCTAGAACATATTTTAGCAGGAACTTATCCAGTTGAAGCTGATATGGTAAACGAAATGGAGGCTTTTAATCAAGTTTTTCAAAAGTATGATGTCAAAGTATATCGCCCTGAAATGATAGAAAATTACAACCAAATATTCACTCGTGATATAGGTTTTGTAATAGACGATATTTTTATCAAGGCCAATATTTTGCCTGATAGAGAAAGAGAATTAGACGCAATTCAGTATGTTATTAATCAAATGAATCCATCAAAAGTGGTTCGTCCTCCAGAAGAAGTACATATTGAAGGAGGTGATGTCATGTTGTACAACGATTATATTTTTATAGGAACTTACAAAGGTTCAGACTATAAAGACTACATTACTGCACGCACAAATATGGAAGGTGTAAATTATATTAAAAATTTATTTCCAAATAAAATTGTGAAAGAATTCGATCTTGTAAAATCTAAAATTGAAGCGCATGATAATGCTTTGCATTTAGATTGTTGTTTTCAACCAGTAGGGAAAAGCAAAGGAATTATTTACAAAAGTGGTTTCCGTGAAGAAGCAGATTATATGTTTCTGGTAAATCTTTTTGGCAAAGAAAACCTGTTTCATATTACTCGAGACGAGATGTATAATATGAATTCGAATGTGTTTTCTATCGCGCCAGATGTTGTAGTTTCAGAGAAAAATTTTACAAGATTAAATACTTGGCTTCGTGAAAACGGATTTACTGTTGAAGAAATTCCGTATGCAGAAATTGCCAAACAAGAAGGTTTGTTGCGTTGCTCAACTTTACCATTAATTAGAGACTAGATTCTGTTTAAAGTATAAGGGTTAAAGTTATTTAGATGATTTTAAACCTTAAACTTTAAACTTTTAAACAAAATATAAAAATGAAGCAAACTACAAATTCCATACTCATGATTCGCCCAGTGGCGTTTCGTATGAACGAGCAAACAGCTGTAAATAATTATTACCAAAAAGTAATAGATGGCTTGTCGCCAGAAACTGTAAATACCAAAGCACAAGAAGAATTTGACACTTTTGTGAATAAACTACGAATGGTTGGTGTAGATGTTACTGTGGTCGATGATAGACTAGAACCAAGTACGCCAGATTCTATTTTTCCAAACAATTGGATTTCTTTTCACGAAGATGGAGATGTAGCTTTATATCCTATGTTTGCCGAAAACAGAAGATTAGAGCGTCGCGAAGAAATTTTAGACATTCTTGAAGACAAAGGTTTTGTGGTGAATGAAATTATGGATTATTCTTCGGCAGAAGAAGACGGTTTTTTCTTAGAAGGAACAGGAAGTATTGTTTTAGACAGAGAAAATGACAAAGCTTATTGTGCATTATCGCCTCGTGCAGATGAAGAATTGTTTATCGAATTTTGTGAAGATTTCGAATACACACCAGTTATTTTTGAAGCTTTTCAAACAGTAGGAACCGAACGAAAATTGATTTATCATACCAATGTCATGATGTGTGTTGCCGATACTTTTGCCGTTATTTGTGCTGATTGTATTGATGATAAAAAAGAACGAAAAATGGTTCTGGATAGTTTGAAAGGTGATGGAAAAGAAATTATTCTAATCACAGAAGATCAAATGAATAATTTTGCCGGAAATATGCTCGAATTACAAGGAGCAGACGAACGTCGTTATCTGATTATGAGTGCATCGGCGCACAAAAGTTTAACTAAAAAACAAGTTGCACAACTAGAAGAACATATTACAATTCTTAGCTCAAGTTTAGATACTATCGAAGCTTGTGGCGGCGGAAGTGCACGCTGTATGATGGCGGAAATTTTCTTGCCAAAGGAATAAATAAATTAAGAGTTTTAAATTACGAATTATGATTTTTTCGTAATTCGTAATTTATAATTATTTTTATATTCCTCTCACAATACTTAATATAGAACTAATAATATACTGAATTCCAATAGCAATAGTCAAGAAACCAATAATTCTAGAAATTGCAACAATACCCGATGCTCCTAGTATTTTTGATAAATAATGAGCACTTCTTAGTACCATATAAATAATAATTGAAATAGCTATTATTGCTGCTGATGAAATAATCATTTCGTTTATCGAGTGGTGTTCTTGGTAAAAAGCAATAAGTAACGATATAGATCCTGGTCCTGCAAGCATAGGCATTGCAAGAGGAGTTAGTGCAATATCATTTCTATTTTCCACATCAGTTTGTACTTTTTTGCCAATACCTCTTTTCTTGCTGAATTTTCCAGAAAGCAAAGAGAAACCAGAACTCGCAATGATAATTCCACCTGTAATTCGCAATGCATTTATAGTAATCCCAAAAAAGGAAAGAATATATTGACCTACAAAAAAGGAAATAATCAAAATAATACAAACATTTATCGATGTCCAAAGAGAGATTCTAGAACGTTCTTTTTTCTCGTCGTGTTGCGTAAGTCCTACAAAAATGGGAATTGTTCCTATTGGGTTTAGTACAGAAAATAAGGCGAAGAAGAGATAGATAAATAATTCCATTGTTTTTTTGTAAAGGTAAATATTTAGATTTTTTGAGTCATTACGAAAACATCAATAAAGTATAAAGGTATATATTTTTAGTGAAAGCCACAATTTTGAGTACTTTTGTAAAAAATATATATAATGAGTAATAAAAAAACATTAGTACTTGGTGCTTCAACAAAACCAGATAGATATGCTTTTAAGGCCATAACGATGTTAGTCGAAAAAGGGCATTCGGTAATGGCAATAGGTCAAAATACAGGAGAAGTTGCAGGAATAAATATTAGAACAAAAAATATTCCGTTGGCCAATATTCATACCGTAACACTTTACCTTAATCCAGCACGTCAGCGCGATTATTACAATTATATTTTAGAAACTAAACCCAAGCGGGTAGTTTTTAATCCAGGAACTGAAAATCCTGAGTTTTATCAGTTGCTAAAAGCAAACGGGATCAAAGTTGAAGAAGCTTGTACTTTGGTTTTATTAGCTACGAATCAGTATTAAATTATTAAGTAAAATAAAGTTAAGTTAACTAATATAGAATCAAGTTTCTTTGTGTTTTTTTCTTTTTTTAATACTTAAATATTAATACTTCAACGAATTATTAAACTATTTTTGTAATTCAATATTTAAAAACTATGTCAAGATTCATTAAAATTAAAAAAACATACCAATTTATTGTATTTCAAAAATTAGTTCTAGTCTCTGTACTAATTGGATTTTTATCATCATTTTTAGCAATTTCTCTAAAAAAAATCACAGAATATTATGAGAGTATTTTTTTATTAAGAGCTTTTCATTTTCATTTTTATTATTTTTTATTTCCATTAATAGGATTAACTATTATTTACTTTTTACGTAAGTATTTGTTTAAAAATAAGGAGAATAAAGGAATTAAAGAAATATTTGATTGTACTAAAATTTCATCTAAAAACCTACCAGCTTACAAAATTCCGTCTCATTTTATAAATGGATTCTTTACTGTTATCTTTGGGGGATCAACGGGTATTGAAGTTTCTACAGTAGTGGCGTCGGCAACAATAGGTTCATTGGCTCAACAAAAAACTAATTTTTTACGAAAATATAAAACACAATTAATGTGTGCAGGTATTGCTGCAGGAATTACAGCTTTGTTTGCTAGTCCAATAGCAGGGGTTTTATTTTCGATAGAAGTTATCTCAAGAAAAATAAATAAGGCTTTATTGCTTACAAATATCATTGCAGTCTGTGTAGCTTCAATGTTAGTTTATGTTCTAGATGAACCAACATTATTTACTGTTAAAATAAGTATGTGGAATACTTATGCTATCCCATATTTTATTATTTTAGGTGTATTAGCAGGAATTAATTCTGTTTTTCTTACTAAATCTGTGTTGTTTTTTAAATCTCAATTTCTTAAAATTAATAAAATTTATAATAAAATTTTTATTGCAACTTTTATTATTGGTAGTTCTATTTTAGTCTTACCAATATTATATGGTGATGGTTATCACGGAGTAAAGGAAATATTCTTACACTCTAATGATAATTTTACATTTAAATTTTTTCTTTCAATTCTTGGTGTTTTAATATTTAAACCAATAGTTACATCTGTAACATTATCTTCTGGTGGAGATGGAGGGGTTTTTGCGCCAAGTTTAGTTATTGGTGCTTTTTTAGGTTTTTTTGTAGCAACTTTTCTTAATACATTTTTTAATGCAAATGTATTGCCAATTAATTTTATTATAATTGGTATGGCAGCATTGCTAAGCGCTAGTATTCATGCTCCATTTACAGCTTTGTTTTTGGTTTGTAGTTTGGTAAATGATTATACATTATTTGTTCCGATACTGATGGTTTGTTTAATTTCAAAATATACAGCAAAATATATGTATCCGTATACTGTTTATAGCTATACTTTAAATATTGCTAAATAAATTGAGCATGTCATCAGTTCATAAAATAAAGAAGGGCTACAGAAAAACAAAATATATTTTATATAAAGAAACTTTAATTGATTTTACGGAACATTTTTGGTCATTTATTGGCTCGTTTTTTGGAATAGGAATTATAGCTTATTTACAGTCTCAAACATTACCCAGTTCGGATATTGTTTTTCTTATAGGATCATTTGGAGCGTCTAGTGTTTTAGTTTATGGTGTTATACAAAGTCCTTTAGCGCAACCTCGAAATTTAATAGGTGGACATCTAGTTTCTGCAATTATTGGTGTATCAGTACAGAAAATAATTCCTGATATTCTGTGGATTTCAGCACCTCTTGCAGTTTCATTATCTATCGTTTTTATGCAAATTACTAAAACTCTTCATCCGCCAGGAGGAGCAACTGCATTAATTGCAATTACAGGATCGGCTGCAATAAAAAAAATGGGATACTTTTATGTGCTCAACCCAGTCTTGAGTGGTGTATTGATCTTGCTTTTAATGGCTATTATTTTTAACAATATAACTTCGAACAGACAATATCCTGTTCACAAAAAATTTGGAATTATTAGAAAACGAATCCCCTTTTTCCCTAAATATTTAAAGAAGTAATTAAATTTTTCAGGACTATTCGTGCATCCGAGACTGAAAGTAAGAATTGCTACTCCTAATCTGTACTAACTTTTTTAGTTTTAAATTAAAATCGCAAGAATATCTGTTTAAATGTATTCTCTAAAACCTTGTTTCTCTTGTCGCAGGTTTACTAATTAATAGTAATCCAATAAACGTAATCAATCCATTTATGATTATGAGTTCATTATCTATCACATAATCGCCAAATAATATTGCTGAGTTGGAGCTAATAAAAAAACAGATTAATGGAGAAATAACGCAAATAAAAGGAACCAGTTTATCGTGAACCGTTTTTTTCTTCATAAATAATCCAAAAGTATAGAGTCCTAAAAGTGGCCCGTAAGTATAACTGGCTACTTTAAATATCATGGTGACTACAGATTTGTCGTTTAATGAATTGAAAACGATAATCACTAAAAACATCAAAAATGAAAACCCGATATGAACCAAATGGCGTGTTCTTACAATATTAGGTTTGTTTAAGTTTTCGGTTTTATCCATTCCTAAAAAATCGACACAAAACGAAGTGGTTAAGGCAGTTAGAGCAGAATCGGTAGTGGCAAATGTTGCGGCTGTAAGTCCGAGTAAAAAAACAACTGCGGGAACAATACTCAAATGATGAAATGCGATTTCGGGAAATAACAAATCGGTTCTTGGTTTCCCTGTAATTAAATCATTAGGAACGGCAATTCCGTTTTTCTCGGCATACAAATACAATAAAGCTCCAACGCTTAGAAAGAAAATATTAATAATTACAAAAATTGCTGTAAAAGTAAACATGTTTTTTTGTGCTTCGCCAATGTTTTTGCAACTCAAATTCTTTTGCATCAAATCCTGATCTAGTCCAACCATAGCAATAGTTACAAAAATTCCACCTAAAATTTGTTTCCAGAAATAGTTGCCTTTATTGTAATCATCAAAGAAAAATATTTTAGAATAATTGCTGTTTTTTACTTCTTCAAAAGCGGTAAAAACATTAAAATCTAAACTTCTACAAATAAAAAATATGGTCAGAAATACCGATGAAACTAAGAAAAAAGTTTGTAAAGTATCTGTAATAATAATGGTTTTTAGTCCACCACGATAGGTGTAAGCAAAAATTAATAATAATGACATCATTACAGTAAATGCAAATGGAATTCCATAATAATCAAAAACATAACGCTGCAAAACGATAACAACAAGATATAATCTAAAAGAAGAACCAATCGTGCGACTTATCAAGAAAATGGTTGCGGCAGTTTTATAACTCACAATACCCAATCGTTGCTCGATATATCCGTAAATAGATGTCAAATTCATTCGATAATACAACGGAAGCAATACTTTTGCAATGATGATAAATCCAATCGCGTTTCCTAATACAAACTGGAAATATTTGAATTGTAAATCAGGATTTCCTACTTCGCCTGGAACCGAAATAAAAGTTACACCAGACAATGCTGTTCCTATCATTCCGAAAGCAACCAGATACCATTTTGAGTTTTTATTGGCTTTAAAAAAAGCATCGTTCCCGCTATCTTTTTTACTCACAACGTGGGAGATAAAAAATAAGATTCCGAAGTAAACTATGATAAGTGATAGGATGGCAAAAGGTGTCATTGTAGTGGTTTTATTTGTCGCAAAATACAAAAAAATGTTTAATCGGTTATTTGGTTATTTACAAATTCCATCAAACTAACGAATAAACGCATAACCAAATAAACAAAATGCTTACTTTTGCATCATGGAATTTTCATCTAAATTATTAGAAAAAGCAGTAAATGAAATGGCTCAATTGCCAGGAATTGGTAAGAGAACTGCTTTGCGATTGGTTTTACATTTGCTAAAACAACCCAAAGAAAGAACAGGTTTTTTGGCACAATCGTTACTTACTATGCGTGAGGAAATTAGGTTTTGTACAAATTGTCACAATATTTCAGATGTTGCTGTGTGTGAAATTTGTTCCAATCACAATAGAAACCATCAAATTGTTTGTGCGGTAGAAGATGTTCGTGATGTTATGGCTATTGAAAACACAGGCCAGTTTAGAGGGATTTATCATGTTTTAGGAGGAAAAATATCGCCTATTGATGGTGTTGGTCCAAGCCAGTTAAATATATCATCATTGGTAGAAAAGGTAAAATCCGGAAATATTAGCGAGCTTATTTTTGCGTTAAGTTCAACAATGGAAGGTGATACCACAAATTTTTATATTTACAAACAAATAAAAGATTGTGAGATAATTACTTCGTCAATTGCTAGAGGAATTTCAGTAGGCGATGAGCTAGAATATGCAGATGAAGTCACGCTTGGACGAAGTATTCTAAACAGAATTCCTTTTGAAAATTCTTTTAAAAATAATTAATTGAATTAAAAAGTATATAGGGTTTTATTTTACCAAATGAAAAACTATATTTGTTTCCAAAATTGTGTTTCCAAATGAATAAAATATATAGATTTTGTGTTTTTGCAGTTCTTTTTTTGTTTGCTTCTTGCATACCAAATAAAGATTTGCTTTACCTTCAAAATAAAAATAATTCGAATCAAGAACAAGCTATAACACCAGTAGTTTTAAAACCTTATCGAGCACAAGTAAATGATGTTTTGAGTATTAGAATAAAAGCATTAGATCAGAAACTGGTAGAAATGTTTAATACGGCAGTTGTACCTGGTGCACAAATAAATACTTCAGATGCACTTTATTTTGATGGGTTTTCTGTGAATGATCATGGAGATATTCGCGTACCTGTTTTAGGTATTGTAAATGTAATTGGATTAACATTAGACGAAATTAGATTAAAAATTGAAAAGCAGCTATTGGAAGAGTATTTTAATAAATCGGCAGATATTTTTGTGACAGTAAAGTTAGCAGGTATGCGTTATACTGTAAACGGTGAGGTTGTTAGTCCGGGGACAAAAGTACTTTTTCAAGACAAAGTTACTATTCTTGAAGCTATTGCAAATTGTGGAGATATAACAATTACAGGGAATAGAAAAGATGTTATGGTTGTTAGACAATATCCTAACGGAACCGAAATGCATACTATAGATTTAACAAGTAGTGATGCGTTAAAATCACCTTATTATTATATACAGCCAAATGATTTTATCTATATAAAACCGCTGAAACAAAAATCATGGGGAACAGGAACAAATGGTTTACAATCATTTACAACAATATTGTCATCTGTTTCATTGCTGTTAACGATATTTTTATTGTTAAAAAAATAACTCACAATAATGCTTGATACTAAAGATTTTTCATTTTTTGAGACTCAAAATAATTTCGATTTCAAGGCTTTTTTTACAAAAATACTTGGACATTGGAGCTGGTTTTTAATAAGTTTAATTATAGCTTTTACGATTGCATATCAGATAAATGTAAGAAAACAAAAGATTTACGGAGTTTCTACAACAATCGCTTATAAGGAAGAGAATAACCCTTTTTTTACAGCAAATACAAGTTTGGTTTTTAATTGGGGTGGCACATCAGATCAGGTGCAAACACTTATGACAACTATAAAATCTCGTTCTCATAACGAAATGGTTGTTAGAGATTTAAATTATTATATTGAATATTTAAGACAGGGTAAATACAATCTCGAAGATGCTTACGGAGAAGTTCCTTTTTATGTAAATATTGATAAAAATCTTCCGCAACTAACAGAGCAGTTAATTAATATAAAGTTTATAACTCCAAACGAATATGAGATTTCAATAAATTTTGAAGAATCTAGTGTTGCATTATTGAATTATACTACAGAAATTGCTAGTAAAACAAATGTTCCTGTTGGAGAATTTAAAAAGAGATATAAAATAGGGGAACAAGTTTCATTGCCTTTTTTACATTGGAAACTCCAATTAACAAGCAATCCAGGAATCTACGAAGGTTCTAGTCATTTAGTAAGATTTGCAAATTTTAATCAAACTGTTAAAGATTTTACGGCTATTGAAATAGAAACCGATGCTAAAGGTGGTGCGATTTTGATACTTAATTTGCAAGGTACAAATAAATCTAGGATGGTCGACTATCTTAACGGTACAATCAAGACACTGATTAATAGGCAGCTGAGAGATAAGAATCAATTTGCAACAAATACAATTCGGTTTATCGATAGTACCTTGGTATCTATGGAAGGTCAATTAAAAAACACTGAAGATGAACTAAAAAACTTCAGTAAGGATAAAAATATTTTTGAAGTTGAAATGGGTGGGGCAAAAATCACTGAAAAAGTAAGTGATCTTGATCTTGAAAAAGATTTAATAGAAAGAAAAATTGCTTATTATAATACCCTAAAGGCATATCTAATAAATAGTGTAGATTATTCTAAACTTCCAGCACCGTCAGTAGCAGGTATAGATGATCCCAATATTGTATTAAATGTATCTAAATTAACTACTTTATCAGCTGAGCGGTCAGAGATGTCTTATGCTGTTAAAAACGATAAGAAATTTAAAGATTTTGATAGTCAGATGGATGCTTTGAGAAATGTTTTGTTAGAAAATATTTCTTCTGCAAAAGGAGCAATACAATATGATTTAAATAACGTCAATAAAAAAATTGCTCTTGCCGAAAACTCTATAAGAAAACTGCCGGAACAACAGCAAGAGTTAGTGAAAATTAATAGGAAATACGATTTAAACAAAAATGTTTATAATTCATTTCTTGAAAAAAGAAGTGAAGCCGATATTGTTAGAGCGGCAAATTTATCGGATATACAATTTATAGATCCAGCAAAAGATACAGGTGGAGGTTTATTAGGACCAAAAACTAATATAAATTATATTTTGGCATTGTTTTTAGGACTTCTAGTTCCACTAATTATGGTTTTTAGTGTTACTATTTTAGATAGCACAATTAAAAATACTGATGATATAACTAAAATGACTAAAATTCCTATCCTGGGAGTCGTAGGTAAAAAAACAGCAAAAAATAATTTAGCAGTTTTTGAAAAACCAAAATCAGCATTAGCAGAAAGTTTTAGAGCAGTTAGATCATCATTGCAGTTTTTGTATAAGAAACAGCAAGCAGGAGCAAAAACATTAATGATAACTTCGTCTATTAGTGGTGAAGGAAAAACATTTTGTTCTATAAATATAGCTACCATTTTTGCATTAAGCGAAAAGAAAACAGTTATTGTAGGATTAGATTTAAGAAAACCTAAGATTTTTCAAGATTTTCATGTAGAAAATACTGTTGGAGTTGTAAACTATCTAATAGGTCAAAAAACTCTAGATGAAATTACTCACAAAACGTTAATTCCTTTTTTAGATTTTATTCCTTCAGGCCCTGTTCCTCCAAATCCTGGAGAGTTAATACAGGGAGAAAGTATGAAAGAAATGATAGATGAGTTAAAGTTAAAATATGATTATATTATCCTAGATACACCTCCAGTGGGATTAGTTTCTGATGCAATGGAACTTACACCTTATTGTGATGCAACATTATATATAGTTAGACAAAACGTAACAAGAAAAGAAATGTTGAGTTTAGTAAATAATAAACATAAAAGAGGAGAATTAAGTAATATTAGTATTGTCTTTAATGGCTTCGAAAATAAAGCAAAATACGGTTACGACTATGGTTATGGTTATGGTTATGGTTACGGAAATTATTCTAATGGTTATCACGATGTTGAAAAACCAACTAATTTTATGACTAATTTATTAAAAAATATATTTAATAAATAACTAATGCAATCAGAAAAGTTTAAAATACTTATTACTGGGGGAGCTGGATTTATCGGGTCTAATTTATCGGAATATTTTTTAGATAAAGGCCATGAAGTTATCTGTCTTGACAATTTTGTAACAGGTCATCGTCATAATATAGAGCATTTATTAAACAACACTAATTATAGACTAATTGAAGGAGATATTCGTAATTTTTCAGATTGTCAAAAAGCTGTAAATGGAGTCGATTATGTGTTGCATCAAGCAGCATTAGGTTCAGTTCCAAGATCCATTATAGATCCAATTACAACTAATGATGTTAATGTTTCTGGATTTCTTAATATGTTATCAGCTGCAAAAGAAGCAAATGTAAAAAGATTCATATATGCCGCAAGTTCATCAACTTATGGAGATTCTGAATCTTTACCAAAAGTTGAAGAGATTATAGGGAAACCACTTTCGCCTTATGCAATTACAAAATATGTAAACGAATTGTATGCCGATATTTTTAGTAAAACGTATGGAATAGAAACCATTGGGTTAAGATATTTTAATGTTTTTGGAAGAAAACAAGACCCAAAAGGTGCTTACGCAGCAGTAATCCCAAAATTTGTTCAGCAATTCATAAATTATGAAAGCCCAGTGATAAATGGAGATGGGAATTATTCTCGCGATTTTACTTATATAGACAATGTGATTCAAATGAATGAATTGGCTATGTTTACTCAAAATCCAGACGCAATAAACACAGTATTTAATACCGCTTTTGGAGACAGAACAACGTTGAATGATTTAATAAAAAATCTACAAACAGAATTGTCTCAATTTGATTCGAAAATTGCTGAGGTAAAAATGATTTATGGTCCAAATCGTGCAGGAGATATTCCACATTCGTTGGCAAGTATAGATAAAGCAAAAAAACTTTTAGGGTATAACCCAAAATTCTCTATGAAAGAAGGACTTAAAGAGTCTGTAAAATGGTATTGGGAGAATTTAAAATAATAACTAGATTAAGAGCATGAAAATAGCCGTAATAGGATTAGGATATGTAGGTTTACCATTGGCAAGATTATTTGCTACAAAATATGATGTGGTAGGTTTTGATATCAATAATAAAAGAGTTTCCGAACTTAATTCTGGTTTAGATAATACTTTAGAAATTAGTAAAGACTTATTACAATCAGTTTTAAAAACAGGAAATACTAACGAAAAAGGATTATTCTGTTCTATTTCTATTGATGATATTAAAAACTGTAATTATTATGTGGTTACAGTTCCTACGCCTGTAGATAAAAATAATAAACCAGACCTAACGCCACTTTATAAGTCTAGTGAAACCGTAGGTAAAGTCTTAAAAAAAGGAGATATTGTTGTCTACGAATCTACTGTTTATCCGGGTGTTACCGAAGAAGAATGTGTGCCTGTTTTAGAAAAAGTAAGTGGATTAAAATTTAATATCGATTTTTTCGCAGGATATTCGCCAGAACGTATCAATCCAGGAGATAAAGAACATACGGTCGAAAAAATATTAAAAGTAACTTCAGGATCAACACCAGAAATTGGGATAAAAGTAAACGAATTATATAAATCGGTAATCACGGCAGGAACGCATTTGGCTCCAACTATTAGAGTTGCCGAAGCAGCTAAAGTGATTGAAAATTCACAACGTGATATTAACATTGCTTTCGTAAACGAATTGGCAAAAATATTTAATGTGTTAGGAATAGACACTCAAGATGTTTTAGAAGCAGCTGGTACAAAATGGAATTTTTTACCATTCAAACCAGGATTAGTTGGAGGACATTGTATAGGAGTTGATCCTTATTATTTAGCGCAAAAAGCTCAAGAAATGGGTTACCATCCAGAAATTATTTTGGCAGGGAGAAGACTTAATGATAGTATGGGAGAATATGTAGCTTCGCAAGTAGTCAAACTTATGAGCAAAAGGGAAATTACTATCAATAATGCAGAATTGCTCATGCTAGGAATAGCATTCAAGGAAAATTGTCCTGATGTAAGAAACACAAAAATTGTAGATGTAATTTCGTCATTAAAAGAATACGGAATAAACGTTAGCATATATGATCCATGGGTAAATCCTTCAGAAGTTTCACATGAATATAGTTTGAAAACAACAAGAGAATTGCCAACAATTAAATTTGATGCCATCGTTTTAGGTGTTGCACATAAAGAGTTTTTGTCTTTAGACTTTAAATCTTTGCAAAAAGAAAATTCAATATTATATGATGTTAAAGGGATTTTAGGTAATCATGTCGATGGAAAGCTTTAATTTTACAAAATTTTTATAATAATTTCATTAATGAAAATAAATTCAATTTGTTGTATCGGAGCAGGTTACGTGGGAGGCCCTACTATGGCTGTGATTGCGCAAAAATGCCCAAATATAAAAGTCACAGTTGTAGATTTAAATGAATCGAGAATTGCGGCATGGAACGATGCTAATTTAGAAAATTTACCAGTTTACGAACCAGGATTAGATGCAGTGGTTGCTGAAGCTCGTGGGAGAAACTTATTTTTTTCGACAGATGTAGATAAAGCGATTGATGAAGCCCAAATAATTTTTATTTCCGTCAATACACCAACTAAAAATTACGGATCAGGAAAAGGAATGGCTGCCGATTTGAAATATATCGAATTGTGTGCACGTCAAATAGCGAGAGTATCTAAACAAGATAAAATTGTTGTCGAAAAATCGACTTTGCCAGTTCGTACGGCAGAAGCTATCAAAAATATATTAGATCATACAGGAAATGGAGTTCAGTTTCAAATATTATCCAACCCAGAATTTCTAGCCGAAGGAACTGCAGTGCAAGATTTGCATAATCCTGACCGAGTACTTATAGGCGGTGAAGATTCAGAGGCTATTAAATCTTTGGTAGATATTTATTCAAATTGGGTTTCTACGGAAAAAATATTAACTACCAATGTTTGGTCATCGGAATTGTCTAAATTAACAGCCAATGCTTTTTTGGCACAAAGAGTTTCCTCTATAAATGCCATATCAGAACTTTGCGAAAAAACGGGTGCAGATGTTTCGGAAGTATCTAAAGCCATTGGAATGGATGCTAGAATTGGACCAAAATTCCTTAAAGCATCAGTAGGTTTTGGTGGTTCTTGTTTTCAAAAAGATATTCTAAACTTAGTTTATATAGCAAAATCATATGGTTTGCATGAAGTTGCGGATTATTGGGAACAAGTAGTTATTATGAATGATCACCAAAAAAATCGTTTTTCTAGAAATATTGTTCAAACCTTATATAATACCGTTTCTGGAAAAAAGATTACACTTTTGGGTTGGGCTTTTAAGAAAGACACGAATGATACAAGAGAATCTGCTGCAATAAACATTGCTAAGAATCTAATTGCAGAAGAATCAAATATTACGGTTTATGATCCTAAAGTTTCTGCAAAACAAATAAAAGATGATTTAATAGATTTGAATGAAAATCAGCTTAAATTAATACAAGTAAGTCAAGATCCATACGAGGCTTGTCATTTATCTCATGCCATAGCTGTCTTGACTGAATGGGACGAATTTAACACTTACAATTGGAAAAAAATATATGACAATATGCTAAAACCGGCGTTTGTCTTCGACGGAAGAAATCTTCTAGACAAAAAACAGATGATAGAAATAGGATTTACTTATATTGCAGTAGGAAGTTCAAATTTATAAAAAAAATGAAAAATATATTAATTACAGGAGGAGCCGGATTTATAGGTTCACACGTTGTTAGACGTTTTGTACAAAACTACCCAAATTATCACATATATAATTTGGACGCTCTGACTTATGCAGGAAACCTAGAGAATATAAAAGATATAGAAAACGAATCAAATTATACTTTTGTAAAAGGAGATATTGTAGATGAACTCTTTATAAATGATTTGTTTGCAAAATATAAATTTGAAGGTGTTTTGCATCTTGCAGCCGAATCTCACGTAGATCGTTCTATCGAAGATCCAATATCATTTGTAAAAACAAATGTTATTGGTACTATGAATTTGCTAAATGCAGCCAAGAATCTATGGAAAGGAAATATGGAAGGAAAACGTTTTTACCACATTTCAACAGATGAGGTTTATGGTTCGCTTGGTGAAGAAGGATTATTTACTGAAACTACGGCGTATGATCCAAATTCACCTTATTCAGCATCAAAAGCAAGTTCGGATCATTTTGTAAGAGCTTATGGTGAAACGTATGGTTTACCTTATGTATTAACCAATTGTTCTAATAATTACGGACCTTATCATTTTCCAGAAAAACTAATCCCATTGTTTATTAATAATATTATCAATAATAAGCCTTTGCCAGTATATGGTGACGGAAATTATACCCGTGATTGGCTTTTTGTAAAAGACCATGCCGTTGCTATTGATTTGGTTTTTCATGAAGGAAAAAATCATGAAACCTATAATATTGGTGGTTTTAACGAATGGAAAAATATTGATTTAGTCAAATTGCTTTGTAAAGTAATGGATGAAAAATTAGACCGTTCGGAAGGAGAATCTTCAAAATTAATCACTTATGTAAAAGATCGTCCAGGTCACGATTTGCGTTATGCAATTGATGCTTCTAAAATAAACAAAGAATTGGGTTGGAAACCGACCGTAACTTTTGAAGAAGGTCTAGAACAAACTATCGATTGGTATTTAAGTAATACAGATTGGTTAAACAATGTAACTTCGGGAGAATACGCTAAGTATTACGAAAAACAATATCAATAGCTTTAAGAAATATGCTTTAAGCAATACGCTTTTTTGAAGTTTTGCCTAAAGCCTAAAGCCTAAAGCCTAAAGCTTTTTAAATTATGAAAGGAATAATATTAGCAGGAGGTTCAGGAACAAGATTGCATCCATTAACACAAGTGGTGTCTAAGCAATTGTTGCCTATATATGACAAACCGATGATTTATTACCCGCTATCAGTATTGATGTTAGCAGGTATAAAAGAAATTTTAATCATTTCAACACCACAAGATCTACCTAATTTCAAACGATTGTTTGGAGATGGCAGTCAAATTGGATTGACACTTTCCTATATAGAACAGCCTTCGCCAGATGGGTTAGCACAAGCATTTATTCTCGGAGAAGATTTTATTGGAGATGATGATGTTTGTTTGGTTCTTGGGGATAATATTTTTTACGGTGCAGGTTTACAAACCTTATTAAATAATGCGGTAAATATTGTTACAGAAAAGAAAGAAGCAACCGTTTTTGGTTATTATGTCGATGATCCAGAACGTTACGGAGTAGCTGAGTTTTCTGATGACGGAAAAGTGTTAAGTATAGAAGAAAAACCAGAGCATCCAAAATCTAATTTTGCGGTAATAGGTTTATATTTTTACCCAAATTCAGTAGTGAATATTGCTAAAAATGTGAAACCTTCACATCGTGGAGAATTAGAAATTACTACCGTAAATCAAGAATATCTTGAGGATAAAAAACTAAACTTACAGCTAATGGGTCGTGGTTTTGCTTGGTTAGATACAGGAACACACGAATCACTAACTGAAGCGACAGAATTTGTTAAAGCCGTAGAAAAGCGTACGGGTCTTAAAATCGCTTGTATTGAAGAAGTAGCGTATAGAAAAGGTTTTATAAGTAAAGAGGAATTTGCAGCAACAGCTGCTAATTTAGGAAAAAGTAGTTATGCAGATTATTTGAGGAAAATTGCTAAATAATGGTATTGTAAGTTTTTCAATACCTATATTTAGGTTATTCAGTTAAGACTTTGTAATTGTCAGTTTTTGATCATTTTATAGATTTTTTATATGAAATGAAAATTAAAACAGCAAAATTGAAATAATAGTGTAGAATTTCAACAAAAATATATTTTTCTAACATAAATTTTCAAGCCATAATGATTGCTTTTTTTATAAGTGTTATATTGTCGATTTCATCCTTTTTTTTTAAAAAATCTAAGGCTTTTTTATTATTATTCTTTACTTTTATTTGGGTTTTATTTGGTTGGAATTATTACAATGCAGATTTAGGTATGTACAAATGTATGTACAACGTTTCTATATCAGAATTGGGGTTTCTAAAATATGAAGGCGGTTATAATTTTTTAATGTACTGCGGGAAATTTATAGGATTGTCTTTTCAAGAGTTTTTTATAGTGCTTTCAGGATGTATTTTGCTTTTGCTTTTTAGATTTTTTTATATTTTCTCGAAATTCCCCGCTCTATTAGTTTTTTGTTTTTTTTGGATTTTCTTTCCTTTAGAATATGTTATTTTTCGAAATTTTTTGGCATTTTCTATAGTTTTACAAGGATTTATTTCTGTTTTTAGAAACGAAAAATATTGTAATCAAAAATTCGTTTTTTTTGTAATAATAGCTTCTACCATTCATATTTCTTCTTTGTTTTATTTAATTTTTTTACTTGCTTTTAATGAAAATGAAATAAAGATTAAGAAAATAGTTTACTGGGTTGCCAGCTTACTTTTTCTAACAATCATCTTTCATCATTATGTTTTTATTTTGCTCTCCGTTTTACATAAAAGTAAAGTAGAATTTTATAAAACTTGTGGTAGTTTGTTTTTGACTTATTCATTGGCACAAATTGGTAATTTAATTGTAGTCAAATATTTTATGTCTCTTGGTAAAAATGAAGAAATTGAAAATAAATTGAATAGAGCTGAAATTATAATTCTCAATATTAATACCATTATGTTGTTTTTGATTGTGGTATATTTTGAAATGGCGGTATTTGTTAGGATACTATTTAATATTTCTATAATAAATCTTTTATTTATTCTGAACAAATTAATTACGAAAGAAAATAAAATAATACCTAAATTAGTATTTATTATTTACCTAATTTTTTGGTTCTTTTTGTTTATATTTTCAGTAAGAGAGAATACGATAATATCACTTTTTAATAGTAACTTAATACTAAAATAAATTATTAAAATTGATAATCGTTTATAGAAACGGTTATGTTGTAAAATTAGAAAGATGCCATGAGTCAAAAATCACATGAAAATAATTTAAATAAAGATGTATTAAAATATTTGTTTGTAAAAATATTACCAGCTATTTCTGGATTGTTAACGATTTATTTTTTAACAAGAACTCTTTCTATTTCACTTTACTCTAATTACGCTTTCATAACAGCAACTATTTTATTGTTTGGACAATTAATTAGTGGATGGATTAATAGTTCCGTACTTTTTTTTTATCCTGATTATCTTAGTCATAATTCACTCGATGCCTTAAAGATAAATGTGATCACTTTGCAAGCTATTCTTTACATTATAGGAGGTATTGGCTTCTTTTTTGTGTGTTATTTTGGGTTAAAAAATTTCGGATTAATTATTATTGGATTACTATTGTTATTGTCTCAAACTTTTTTAAACTTATTGTATAGTTTTTTACAAGCTGAAAGAAGAGTTGGAGTTCAGATTAAATCAACTCTTATTCAAAGCGTAATACAAATAACAGGGGTTTTGTTCTGTTATTTTTATAGTAAAGAAAATTTATATGATGTGATCATAGTGTTCTTTTTAAGTTATTTTATAGCATGTAATTATGTTATGTATTCTGATAAAATTTACCGTTTGTTATTCAGTTTCTCTGTTTTTTCTTTTATTGATATTAGTATTGCTAAAAGAGTCCTTGTTTATGGATTTCCTATATGTGTTTGGTTTTTTGCTTCACAATTTTATACTATTGGGGATAGGATTTTGTTTCAATATTTTAATGTAAATAAATTAGTAGCGAATTATGCTTCTTTTCGGGATCTTTCGGTGGGTTTGTCGGGTTTTATTACTATGCCTTTATTAATGGCTTCACATCCTATTATTATTCAAATGTCTAAAGACAATACAGCTAAAGTCGAAATTGAAGGTCTTTTGGTACAAAACATTAAACTGCTAATTACCTTATTTACTCCTGTTTTTATTGGGATATTATTAATCGGAGATTGGTTGTTAGCTCAGGTTGTAGAAGGGAAATATTTATTGGATAATGACCTGATGATTCTAGTCCTACTTTCAATATTTTTTGGCACCATTTCAATGTATTTGCATAAAGGACTTGAGACTAAAGGGAGAACTATTCTAATGACGAAGATTGCTTTACTCGTCGGGCTTTTAAGTCTTATTTTAAATGTTTTTTTAATTCCCATTTATGGAGTTAAGGCTGCGTGTATTGTTTCAGTGCTTTGTCAGGTAATTTATTGCGTTACGGCGTATTATTTTTCTAAAGAGATTTTTAAAATTAAGATACCGTATGTATTTTTGTTTCAGAGTGGTTTATATATAGTTTTTGCTTTTATTGTTTCTCGTTATGGGTTAGATAAAGATTTGTATTTAATTCCAAGAATGCTTATTTTTGTTATTCTAACTGTTGTAATTCTTTTAAGTTCTAAAGAAATTAAATCCATGCTTAAGCTAATAAATAAATAAATGCTTTATTTTATATCTCTTATTTTGTTAGGGTTGATTTTTTTACTCCGAAAATTATTTTCAAATTATTACTTTACACCTACGGGTTTTTTAGCAATAACCTGGATTACGTTTATATTTTTAAAATTTCTAGTCGCGTCTGATTATTACTTTTCTTTACACGCAGTTGTGCTATTTGTTATTTTTATATTTTCTTTCTTTATAGGAGAGCTTTTTATGTTTTTGTATTTGTCAAAAGAAAGAAATTCCATAATCCTTCAATTTATTGATAAAGTAAATTTGGAAGCTGACTTAGAGATCTTTAAACAGAAAAAAGTAATCAGGACATTTAATTTAATTTTAATCGTATTAGGGTCACTTTCTTTTTTAGGCTCGTTGTTGTATCTGCAATATTTTGTTCGGTATTTTGGTTCGGTGTCTAATGTTTTGACCGCAGGTTGGGCTCTTAGAGGTGCTTTGGAAGAGATTAACATACCTTTAATTATAAGGGCTATTTTATTGTTGGGTTACTCTAGTATTATTCTAATTCTTGTTCATTTTATTTTATATAATAAATTCAGATGGTTTTTTTTATTGCCCTTCATTTCGATGCTTATCATGGGAATTACACAAGCTGGTCGTGCTGGATTTATGATGATCTTATTCCAAATATTTATTATGTCATTTTGGCGTCAGATTTTTAAGAATGTAACCAGTGAGACAGGAAAACTTTCCTTTGTTAAAGGGCCGGAATATAAAATGATAAAATCGTCTTTTCGATTGGTTTTATTTGTTGCTATAATATTTGTTGGAGGAGATATGTTAAGGTCTCAGGATTTTAGTTTTAATTCCGAAATTATTGAACAAGGATTAACCAGTTTCAAAGCGTATCTTTTTGGTGGAATAGCCGCATTTTGTACTTATTTGAATGAGTATAGATTTCAGGATTTAGGTTGGGGAAGGTTCTCTTTTAGTTCTTTGTATGAATTGTTGGGAATTCATAAAAATACCTTAGGGATTTATGTTAATTATTTGAGAATATCATCTGTAGATCCGAATGAAGATACTAATATATTTACTGCTTTCAGGCAATTTATGGACGATTTTGGAATAGTTGGAACAGTTCTTCTAATGATGATATTAGGTGCACTTTCGAATGTTTTTTTTAGAAAAGCAGTTAAAGGTGATATAGCATCCATTGCTTTTATGATTGTTTTGTATACCTTTATTTTCCATACCCCATTGCTGTCAATAACTGCGCATACTTCTGTTTTGATTAGTGCGATATTGCCTTATGTTTTGATTAAAATGATAAAAATTAAATATTAATTTGATTATGAAAGCCTCTTTTGTTTGTGTAAACTATAATAACTCGAAAGTAACTCAGGATTACATTTCCAATGTCTTGAATATAAAAAATAACCACGATGTTAAAATCGTTGTTGTGGATAATGCTTCTCAAAACGAAGATGTAAATAATCTCATTGACTATATTCATAAGTTGAATAATGAGCACGTGATCTTGATAAGATCAGAAGTCAATTTAGGGTATTTTAAAGGACTAAATTTAGGTATTAAATGGTCTATAGAAAATCAATATAATCAATATCAAATTGTAGGAAATAATGATCTTGTGTTTTTTTCTGATTTTTTAGATACCTTGGAAAGTATAGCCATTAAGAAAGCTGAAATGGTTCTTGCTCCTGATGTAATTACTATTGATGGAATACATGAAAACCCTCATGTTATAAATAAAATGCCTTTCTTAAGAAAGTTTAAATATAAAATTTACTATAGTAATTATTATGTTGCTAAATTGATCAATAATTTCTATTCTACTGAAAGAAAGTATAAAGCATTTGATCCTGAAAGGAAATATATTCATATGGGAATTGGAGCACTTTATGTATTAACGCCAAATTTCTTTCAACATTTTAATGCGCTTTGGGATCATGTGTTTTTATATGGCGAAGAGGCTATATTAGCAGGGCAGATGGATAGTGTAGCAGGTAAAATTGTATATGAACCATCCTTAAAATGCAATCATAATGAGTCTGCTACAACTTCAAAAATGGAATCTAAATACAAGTATGAAGTAATTCAAAGGTCATACAGGATTTATAAAAAATATTTATAAAATGGTAAAAGATATATTAGGTAAAACTCTACTTATTACTGGTGGTACAGGTTCTTTTGGAACGGCTGTCTTGAATCGTTTCCTAGCAACAGACCATTTCAAAGAGATTCGTATTTTTTCTCGCGATGAAAAAAAGCAGGACGATATGCGTAACCTTTATAAAAATGACAAATTAAAATTTTATATTGGAGACGTTAGGGATTTCAGCAGTATAGAACGAGCCATGCGTGGAGTCGATTACGTGTTTCATGCCGCCGCTTTAAAACAGGTGCCTTCCTGTGAATTTTTTCCAATTGAAGCAACCAAAACTAATGTATTTGGAACTCAAAACACGATTGATGCTGCTGTAGCTAATGGCGTTTCAAAAATAATTTGCCTAAGCACCGACAAAGCCGCTTATCCGATTAACGCCATGGGGATTTCTAAAGCATTAATGGAAAAAGTAGCTATTGCAGCCTCCAGAAACATACATGAAAATAAAACCACGGTTTGTCTGACAAGATATGGCAACGTAATGGCATCGCGAGGTTCTGTTATTCCGTTGTTTTTAAACCAAATTAAAACCGGGCAAACGATAACAATTACCGATCCCAAAATGACCCGATTTTTAATGTCATTGGATGAGGCAGTCGAATTGGTTTTGTTTGCTTTCGAACACGGGAATCAAGGTGATTTATTTGTCAATAAAGCTCCAGCCGGAACTATCAATGATTTGGCGTCAGCACTAAAAGATTTATGTAAAGCTGAAAACGAAGTGAAAATTATCGGGACACGCCATGGTGAGAAATTATATGAAACCTTATGCACCCGTGAAGAAATGGCAAAAGCAGAAGATATGGGTGGGTTTTACCGAATTCCTGCTGATAACAGAGATCTAAACTATGCCCAATATTTTTCCGAAGGGGAACAAGATATTGCTTTGATTGAAGATTATCATTCTCATAATACGGAACAATTAGGCGTTGAAGGAATGAAAAAATTATTAATAAAATTACCCCTAATTCGAAAAGAAGTTTTTGGAGAAGATGTAGCACAAATGCCAGGATAGATGAACGGATTACCTCAAATAATTCAAGGTGGTCAATTCAAAGACGAACGGGGAAAGATTACTTTTGTGAATGATTTTGATTTAAAAGCAGTCAGAAGATGTTACAGCATAGAACATTCAGATACAGCTATCATTAGAGCTTGGCAAGGACATAAAAAGGAACAAAAATGGTTTCAGGTTATTTTGGGAACTTTTCTAGTTGCTGTGGTTTGTCCGGATGATTGGGAAAATCCAAGGTTAGATCTGGGCGTAAAAACATTTGTTCTTAAAGCAGTGGAAAACCAAATCTTGTATATTCCTTCAGGTTTTGCTAACGGTTTTAAAGCTTTAAAGCCTAACTCAAAAATGCTGGTTTTTTCAGATTTCACCGTGGAAGAATCTTCCAATGATAATTTTCGTTTCGATAGTAAGTTCTGGTTTGATTGGAACATATAATTATAATATAAAAAAATAAGATGTTAAAAGTAGGGATTACTGGGCAAGCTGGATTTGTAGGCAAACATTTGTACAATACTTTAGGGCTTTTTTCAGAAGAGTTCGAAAGAATTGATTTTGAAAAATATTTTTTTGAAGATGAAAATAAGTTAAATGATTTTGTATCACAGTGTGATGTAATTGTGCATTTGGCAGCAATGAATAGACACAATGATCCACAAATAATTTATGATACAAACCTTGGATTGGTTCAAAAATTAGTTTCCGCCTTAACCAAAACCAAAAGTAAAGCTCATGTTTTATTTTCTTCTTCAACACAAGAAGAAAAAGACAACCTTTATGGGAAATCTAAGAAAGAAGGAAGGGAATTAATGGTCGAATGGGCTAAAAATTCCGAGGGTAAATTTACGGGCATGATTATCCCAAATGTCTTCGGGCCTTTTGGTTGCCCAAATTATAATTCGGTTATTGCTACTTTTTGTCATAAATTGGCATGTAATGAAAAGCCGAAAATTGAGGTTGATGGCGATTTAAAACTCATTTATGTTGGTGAGCTAGTTGATGAAATTTTAAAAGAAATTAGAAGTAAAGAAAGTAAAAATCAGGTTTTAGTAGCTCATACTTCAGAATCAAAAGTTTCCACATTGCTTTTTCTTCTTGAAAAATATAAAGTTGAATATCAGGATAATGGTATTATTCCAGAATTAAACAGTATGTTTGAAGTAAATCTATTCAATACTTTTCGCTGTTATATGGATTTTTCAATTCATTTTCCAGTGAAATTTACACAACATAAAGATTCAAGAGGTGCTTTTGTTGAGGTTATTCGGTTAAATGTGGGTGGACAGGTTTCTTTTTCCACAACAGTTCCCGGGATTACACGAGGGAATCATTTTCATACCAGAAAAATTGAACGTTTCGCCGTAATTAAAGGAAAAGCATTAATTCAACTGAGACAAATTGGCACTGAAGATGTGCTGGATTTTTATCTGGATGGTATAGATCCCGCCTATGTTGATATGCCTGTTTGGTATACCCATAACATTAAAAATGTTGGAGATGAAGAATTATATACCATTTTTTGGATTAATGAATTTTATGATCCAAACGATCCGGATACTTATTTTGAAAACGTTTAATACAATAAAATTATTCTCTATATCATATGAAATCAAGACTTAAAGTAATGACAGTGGTTGGAACAAGACCAGAAATCATAAGATTGTCAAGAGTAATGGCCGCTTTGGATTATTCTGATGCCATTGAGCACATTATTGTTCATACCGGTCAAAATTATGATTATGAACTCAATCAGATTTTCTTTGATGATTTGGGTATTCGTAAACCTGATTTTTTTCTTAATGCAGCTGGTGCAACTGCTACCGAAACGGTTGGTCAGATTTTAATCAAAATCGACCCTTTATTGGAAAGTGAAAATCCGGACGCATTTTTGGTTTTAGGAGATACTAACAGTTGTCTGTGCGCTATTCCTGCTAAAAAAAGACATATTCCCATTTTTCATATGGAAGCTGGAAATCGTTGTTTTGATCAGCGTGTTCCTGAAGAAACCAATCGTAAAATTGTAGATCATGTTTCTGATGTAAACCTGACCTACAGTGATATAGCTCGGGAATATTTATTAAGAGAAGGCTTGCCGGCAGACAGGATTATCAAAACAGGTTCTCCTATGTTTGAAGTTTTGAACTATTACCTGCCTTCCATAGAAGCGTCAGATGTTTTAGAAAGATTGGAGTTGGAAGAAGGTAAGTTTTTTGTGGTTTCTTCTCATCGGGAAGAAAATATAAATAGTGAAAAAAACTTTCAGGGTTTGATGGATAGTTTGAATTTGATTGCTGCAAAATATGATTACCCGATTATTGTAAGTACTCACCCACGAACGAGAAACATGATTGAAAAAAAGAATATTCAAATGCATAAAAATGTTCAGTTCTTAAAGCCACTAGGATTTAATGACTATAATGCTTTACAAATGAAATCTTTTGCCGTTTTATCCGATAGTGGTACTATTTCCGAAGAATCTTCGGTTTTAAATTTTCGGGCATTAAATATTCGTGATGCGCATGAACGACCGGAAGCTATGGAAGAAACTTCTGTAATGATGGTTGGTTTGAGCCCTGAAAGAATTATGCAAGGATTGGTGCAACTGCAATATCAGAAAATAGGTAAAGAACGTAATTTCAGACCTGTATCTGATTATTCCATGCCGAATGTTTCGGAAAAAATGGTTCGTATTATTTTGAGTTATACTGATTATATTAGAAGAACGGTTTGGAGAGAACTATAATAGAATTAATAAATGAAAGTACTTTTTTTGACCATGGTAAAAATCAATTCCTTGAACGATAGAGGAATTTACACGGATTTGTTGAGGAAATTTTCTCAGGAAGGTCACGAAGTTTTTGCTGTTTGCCCTATTGAAAGAAGAGAAAAGCAAAAAACAAATCTTCGAAATGAAAAGGTAGGGTCTATTTTAAGCGTTAGAACCTTAAATCTTCAAAAAACTAATATTATAGAAAAAGGATTGGGAACTTTAGCGATAGAATACCAGTTTCTGTATGCCATAAAAAAGCATTTTTCGGATATAAAATTCGATCTTATTATTTATTCGACGCCTCCCATTACCTTTTCAAAAGTGATTCATTTTATTAAGAAAAGAGACCATGCATATTCTTATTTGTTGCTCAAGGATATTTTTCCTCAAAATGCAGTAGATATGAAAATGTTGAAAAAAGGAGGTTTTTTGCATAAAATGTTTTTAAGAAAAGAGCAGGAACTTTACCAACTCTCTGACTCGATTGGATGCATGTCTGAAGCTAATAAAAATTATATTATACAACACAATCTAAACATAAATTCAAATCGAGTAGAAGTAAATCCAAACTCAATTGAACCTTTTATTTTGGTTCAGAATCAGGAAGAAAAACAGGTCATTAAGGAAAAGTACGGTTTGCCTTTGGATAAAAAAATATTTGTTTACGGAGGAAATTTAGGAAGACCGCAAGGAGTAGATTTTCTTTTAGAAACTATTCAATATAATGAGAATTCAGCTATTTTTTTTCTAGTAATAGGATCAGGCACCGAATATAATCGCATCGAAAAGTGGTTCCAGACACAAAATCCTCAAAATGCTTTGCTACTATCTGGATTGCCAAAACAAGAATATGATTTGTTGTTAAACGCTTGTGATGTAGGTCTTATTTTTCTCCATAAAGATTTTACTATTCCTAATTTCCCATCACGACTGCTTTCTTATCTCGAAATGAAAATGCCTATTATTGCTGCAACAGATGTACATACTGATATTGGTTCAGTCATCGAAGAAAATAAATGTGGTTCTGCCGTAATTTCTGGAGATATCAACAAAATGAATCAAATTATTGACGTAATGATTTCTGATGTAAATGAATTTAACCAGATGAAGCAAAACGCATGGGATTTACTGCAAAGAGAGTATAAAGTGGACCGTTCTTATTCTTTAATTAAAAATAGATTAGATGTATAAATTATTTTTAAAACGGATTATAGACTTTACAGCTTCATTATTTGGTGTAGTTCTTCTTTTACCGATATTTTTATTAGTGACTGTATTTCTGATTCTTGCCAATAATGGAAAACCATTTTTTATTCAAAGACGACCGGGAAAGAATGGGAAGATATTCAAGATTGTGAAATTTAAAACCATGAATGATAAAAAAGATACCAATGGAAATCTACTTTCTGATGCGGATCGATTGATTAAAATTGGTTCTTTTGTACGAAAAACATCATTAGATGAATTACCGCAACTCATTAATGTTTTAAAAGGAGATATGAGTCTGATTGGTCCAAGACCCTTGTTAACTCAATACTTACATTTGTATAGTGATTTTCAGAACAGACGGCATGAAGTAAAGCCAGGAATAACAGGCTGGGCGCAAGTAAATGGGAGGAATGCCATATCGTGGGACAAAAAATTCGAACTAGACGTTTGGTATGTAGATCACTGTTCGTTTTTAGTAGATGTAAGAATCTTGTTTAAAACACTCTTGAAAGTGATAAGAAAAGAAGGTATAAATGCAGCAAATGCAGCAACAATAGAACCATTCAATGGAGAATAATATAATCTTATATGGGGCAAGTGGGCATTGTAAAGTTATTATCGATATTTTACAATCAAACAATCAAATTATAAAAGTTGTAATTGATGATGCGCCAAAATTAAACAGAATTCTTGGATTTAGTATTTTAAACGCAAGTGAATTTGATTTTTCCAGTATACAAAATATGATTTTGTCTATTGGGAATAATAAAGTTAGAAAAAAAATATCAGATAAATATCAGGCTAATTTTGTGACTGCCATCCATCCAAAATCTATAATTTCTAAAAGTGTGATTATTGGTAAAGGTAGTGTAGTTATGGCAGGAGTAATTATCAACTCAGATACAAAAATAGGAAATCATTGTATAGTAAATACTGGAGCGATCGTAGAGCATGATTGTATTATTAGTAATTTTGTACATATTTGTCCAAATGCTTCATTAGCAGGAGCGGTTGTGGTTGGAGAAGGATCCCAAATAGGTATTGGTGCCACTATAATACAAGGGATAAAAATTGGTAAATGGGTTACTGTTGGTGCAGGATCTGTTATTATAAAAGATGTGCCAGATTATTCGGTAATTGTCGGGAATCCAGGAAGAATAATTAAAGTAAATGAAAATGAATAATTCAAAAATATGGCTTTCTTCGCCGCACATGGGCGGAAACGAACAACAATTTGTTAACGAAGCATTTGCAACGAATTGGGTAGATCCACTTGGACCTAATGTAACTAATTTTGAAAAAGATATAGAAAGTTATATAGGTGAAAATCATAATGACGTCAGCTTAACCGAACCGTTTACTGGAAACTAATATGGGAGCAACAATAAAGGCAATAGAATATATTTTTCCTGAACAAAAAATAAGTAATGATGACTTATTAAAGCAATTTCCAGATTATGATTTTGCTAAATTCGAGGAAAAAGTAGGAATTAGAAACAGATATTGGGTTCAGGAAAATGAAACTGCTTTTGACCTTGCTAAGAAAGCTTGTGATAAATTGTTTCGAAACAACAATAAAGAAGATATAGATTATGTTTTGTATTGTACACAAAGTCCTGAATATTTTTTACCTACAACAGCATGTCTGTTACAAGACCAGCTTGGGCTAAGAAAGAATATTGGTGCATTTGATTTTAATTTGGGATGTTCAGGTTTTACTTATGGTGTTAGTTTTGCAAAAGCATTAATTAATTCTGGTCAGGCTAAAAATGTGCTTTTGGTTACTGCCGAAACATATTCAAAATATTTGCACCCCAAAGATCGTTCTAATAGAGCTATTTTTGGAGATGCAGCAGCAGCAACTTTAATATCTTATACAGAAGAAGAGAATGTAGTGAATTTTCTTTTTGGTACTGATGGATCTGGTTATGATAAACTAATAGTAAAAAATGGATGTAGTAGATTTCCTTTAGAAAATAACCCGTTAGAAATTCAATACGGTACAGAAAACACATATACAAATAATCATTTGTATATGAATGGACCAGAAGTTTTTAATTTTACTAATGAAGTAATTCCAGATTTCGCAAAAGAAATTTTGGTAAAAAACAACTTACAGATTGATGATGTAGATCAGTATGTATTTCATCAAGCAAATAAATTTATGCTAAATTTTATGCGTAAGAGATTAAAGATAAAACCCGAAAATTTTTATATTGACTTAGAGGACGGAGGTAATACAGTTTCATGTACCATTCCTATTGCTCTAAAAAAATACAGCCAAAGAATCAGTAAAAGTCAAAATGTAATTATAGTTGGCTTTGGTGTAGGCTTGTCTTGGTCTGGAGGATTAATAAAAATAAATAATAAATTATAAAAGAAGTAAAATATGACAATTCAAGAATTTATTTTAGGATTAAAAGAAGAATTAGAAATTGAAGGAAATTTAGAAAATACAACAAACATAAAAGACTTAGAAGAGTGGGATTCTATGACAGCAATGTTATTAATAGGGTATGTCTCAAATGAATTTAGTGTAACGCTTACATCAAATGATTTGGATGCATTAACAACTATAGATTCATTAATAGATAAGATAGGGGCAGAAAAATTTAATTAACATGATTCAAGATTTCGAAGGTGTTGAGATAAAAGCAATCAGTGCTTGTGTTCCTAAAAATAAAATAGGGAATGATTCTTTTGGTGATTTATTGTCACCAAAAGAAATTAGAGTATTTGAAAAAACGGTTGGAATTTTAGAGAGAAGATGGGCAGACAAAAATATTACAGCTTCAGATTTAGGATTTGCAGCAGCAATAAACTTATTCGAAAAATATAAAATAAATAAAGACGAAATTGATTGTTTGATTTTTCTGAGTCAAACACCAGATTATAAAATTCCATTTACATCAAATATTTTACAACACAAATTAGGACTCAAACAAAGTACACTGTGTTTAGATATAAATGCTGGTTGTGCAGGTTTTATACAAGGGTTAAGTACTTCTTTTGCAATTGCAAAAACAATAAAAAAAGGAAAAGTACTTTTTGTAGTTGCAGAAACGTTATCTAAAATACTATCAAACAAAGATCGTAGTACAACCATGCTTTTTGGAGATGGAGCAACTGCGGTTTTGATAGAAAATACAGGGGATTTAGAAAGTAAATCATTTTTTAATTTCTTTTCCGACGGTAACAATGCCGATGCAATTCAAATTCCTGACGGAGGTTATAGAAACACAATAACATCTAAAAGTCTTATCGAAACAGAAGACGAAAAAGGGAATTCTAAAAATAATCTTAATCTTGCAATGGATGGGCCAAGGGTTTTCGATTTTACACTTCGAGAAATTGCTCCCAGTATTGAAGAATTATTAAAAGAATCCCACACACAAAAAAACGAGGTAGATTATTTCTTATTGCATCAGTCAAATCAATTTATAATCAAGCAAATCGCTGCAAAATTAGAGGTTGAATCTGAAAAAATGTTACTTAACATAGCAAAATTCGGGAATACAAGCGGTGTGTCAATTCCCTTATTAATATGCTCAAATTCCGAAAAACTAGAAAAAAGTAAAACAGTTCTAATGAGTGGCTATGGTTCAGGATTAAATTGGGGAAATAGTATTTTAAATTTATCTTCGGCAAAAATATTTCCAATAATTGAAATGTAAAATATGAAAGCGTTAATAAAACCGAATGAGTATTTTGAAAAAAGTACTTATGAAAATGAAAAAACAAACCTTTTTTCTCAAGTATGGAATTTTGTAGGATTCATTTCAGATTTCAATGAGGTGAATGACTTTATCGTTTCAAATATTTCAGGAATTCCAGTTGTTGTTCAAAATTTGAAAGGTACTATTAGAGCATTTAAAAATGTTTGTTCACATAGACATTCAATTATTCAAACTACTCAAAAAGGAAATAGAGCCTTAATGTGCCCTTATCATGGTTGGGCTTATAATGAAAAAGGAATTCCATTTGGTATTCCTAAAAAACCATTATTTAACTTTACGACCGAAGAACTCGAATGTTTGAAGCTTGAGGAATATAAAATCGAAATTTGCGGATCGTTAGTTTTTGTTAAAATTAAAAAAGATGATGTTTCTTTAAGTGATTTTCTAGGTAAGTTTTACAAAGAAATCGAAAAAATGACAAACAGTTTTGGTCAATTAATTGATATAAATGAAATAGAGATCGAAGCTAACTGGAAAATCATAGTCGAAAATACTCTCGAAAGTTACCATGTTGCTTTAATACATTCCGAGACTTTTCAAAAATTAGGGGCAGAAGGTTTAGATTTTACTTTTGATAAAGATAATTCTTTGTGGGATGCACCAGTATTAATAAAAGAGAATGAAGGAAAACAATCAAAAATTTATAAACCCTATCAAAAAAGAGATTATAAAATTGAAGGATATAAACACCTAATAATTTTCCCAAATATTTTAATCTCTTCTACATACGGGGTTTCGTTTAATTTATCTCATATAATTCCTATTAGCGAAGGTGTAACGTTGTTTAAAAGCTATGTTTTTGTGACAAAAAAAGAGGAAGAAGATAAAAATGAGGTTATAGAAAAAATGTTTCACGATTCCTTAATTAATTTTAATCGTAAGGTTTTTGATGAAGATAAAGTAATTTGTCAAGAGGTTCAAAAAGGAGTTAAATATTCTAATTACGATGGACAATTGAGTGATGAAGAAGCAAGGGTTGGACATTTTCAAGAAAGATACAAACTGTATATTCAATATTAGTTATGATTAAAGATAAAATAATATTAATTACTGGTGCAACTTCTGGAATAGGACTAGCCTTATGCAAATATTTGTTAGAAAATAATTGCAAAGTTATTGCAGTAGGTCGAGATGAAGATAAAATAGAAAATTTAAAATCAGCAAAATTTTTATTTGTAAAACTTGATTTAAATGATTTTTCTCAATACAATACCATATTCGAAGAAGCATTAAATGGAGAAAAACTAGATGGTTTTGTTCATTGTGCAGGAATAGAAGAAACAATGCCCATAACACTTTATACACCTGAGAATATTCAAAAAATATTTAATATTAATGTTTTTTCTGGAATAGAATTGTTGCGTTTTTTTTCCAAAAAAAAATATTCGAATGATGGTTCAAGTGTAGTTTTTATATCCTCAGTAATGGGCGAATTAGGCCAGCCAGGAAAGATAGGATATTGTTCTACAAAAGCTGCAATTTTAGGATTGGTAAAATCTTCGGCACTAGAATTAGCAAAACGTAAATTTAGAGTAAATGCAATTTCTCCAGGAGTTGTAAACACGCCAATGACACAGAAACTATTTTCACAAATAGATCAAGATAATATTCAAAGAATTAAAAACATGCACCCTTTAGATATCGGTCAAGTAGAAGATGTGATTCCACTTCTTGTGTTTTTATTATCAGATAATAGTCGTTGGATAACAGGACAAAATATAAAAATAGATGGAGGATACTCAATACAGTAGTAGTCAAGAAACAATTATAATTGGAGCTGGAGGCTTAGCCAGAGAAATAGAAAATTGGATTAATTTAAATCCAGATTCTAAAAGTAAATTTAAAATTAAAGGATTTTATTTAAATGGTATTATAGTTGCAGAAAATTCAGAATTAAAATCTTTAATAGTTGATAGAATAGATTTTTCTAAAGTTTCTAATGATAATTTTTTTATAGTAGGAATTGCAGATTGTAATTTTAAAGAAAATTTATGGAAAGATGCTCAGGAATACAACATTAAGTTTGCATCATATTTTCATAATACAGCTTTAATAGGAGCTAGAACTACTTTAGGGATAGGGGTGGTAGTTCTTCCATATTCAATAATATCATGTGATGCCAATATTGGTAATTTAGTATTTGTTAATAACGGATCACAAATAGGTCATGATGTATTTGTTGGTGATTGTACCAGTATTATGGCTAATGTAGATATTGGCGGTGGAGCTCATATAGGAAAAAATGTTTTTATAGGTTCAAATGCAGTTATTTTACCAGGGGTAAAAATTCCAGACAATACAGTAATAGGAGCCGGTTCTGTAGTGATTCGTTCTATAAAGCAATCAGGAAGTTATTTTGGAAACCCTGCAAAAAAAATATTTTAAAAATGAATAATTCAAAAATATGGCTTTCTTCTCCACACATGGGAGGAAACGAACAAAAATTTGTTAATGAAGCTTTTGAAACGAATTGGGTAGCGCCACTTGGACCAAATGTAACTAATTTTGAAAAAGATTTAGAAAGTTATATAGGAAAAAATTCTCATGTAGCTGCTTTAAGTTCTGGAACAGCGGCTTTGCATCTTGGATTAATTTTATTAGATGTTAAGCCTGGTGACGAAGTTATTTGTCAGAGTATGACATTTTCAGCTTCTGCTAATCCTATTATGTATTTGGGAGCTACTCCAATTTTTATAGATAGTGAGTTAGATACTTGGAATATGTGCCCGGTTACTCTTGAAAAGGCTATTTTAGACAGAATATCAAAAGGTAAAAAACCAAAAGCAATTATTGCAGTACATCTTTATGGAATGCCTTATAAGATTGATGAAATTCAAGCCATTTCAAACAAATATCAAATCCCAATTCTTGAAGATAGTGCAGAAGCATTAGGAAGTTCATACAAAATGCAAAAATGCGGAACATTTGGTGAAATAAGTGTTTTGTCGTTTAATGGGAATAAAATCATAACTACTTCTGGAGG
>NZ_JBDTQE010000019.1:0-38542 GCF_039932285.1 Flavobacterium sp. | reverse complement strand
AAATCAGCATATTCTATCCACCAAATAGCGTTTTGTGTTAAATAATTTAAAACCAAAGGATTGGACTGATTCAAATCGGGCATGGAAGGTACAAACCATCCATCCATACAGTTTTTTGCATCAATTTTTGAAGCATTTGGATCATACTGCGTTTCCATTCGGTAATTGGATTGCGAATATCCTGGGAATTGATGTACCCAATCGTAAGTAGGTAAATCTTTGTACATCCAATGTTCGGCTCCCCAATGATTGGTCACATAATCCATCACTAATTTTAAATCTCTTTTTTTGGCTTCTGCCGAAAGACGTACATAATCTTCATTTGTTCCGTAACGAGGATCTATTTTGTACACATCGGATTGTCCATAAGTATGATACGAATACCCTTTGTCATTATCTTCACAAAGTGGTGTACTCCATATTGTTGTAGCGCCCAATTCTTTTATATAATCTAAGTTTTTTATGATTCCTTCTATATCACCACCATGACGTCCACCTGGATTGTTTCTGTCGGCTTTTTCTTGGGTGTCTTTTGTGCTGTCGTTGTTCGTGTTTCCGTTAGCAAATCGGTCTGGCATAATTAAATATATAACATCCGATGCATCGAAGCTTTTTCGATAGGCTGAGTTATTTTTTCTGTTTTTGAACGAATATTTTTGTGTAAACACTACTTTTTTTTCTTTTGAAAATGAAAAAACAACTTCAGAAGCTGGTATTTTTTTAGTATCGATTGTTACAAAAATATAATTTGGATTTTCTGTTTTTTGAACCTGCGTAATCACAATATCATTACTTACTGACACCTCATTTTGGGAGATGTTTTTACCATAAAACATAATTTGCAACGAAGAATTTTGCATTCCTACGTACCAAAATGGCGGTTCCACTTTATCTATTTGCCCAAATGACATATTGATAAATAAAACTGTAACGAACAATAAGATATAGTTTCTCATGATTTTTTTATTTAACCTCAACAATACTAATGGCATAACCACCACCTGAAGCCGCAGTTAGTTGCAATTTTGTTTTATTGGTCACTTTTTGTTTGGTTATTTTATAAGCCTGCGGATTGGTTTTATAATTAGCATCGCTCGCATCGGCATAAATGGTAGCTTCGTATTTTTTACCTTTTTCTAAAAAGTCTAAAGAAATCGTTGACGTTCTAGCTTTTAATCCGTTTACGTTACCCACAAACCAATTGTTTGAATTTTTATCTTTACGAGCCGTTGTGATATAATAACCAGGCTCTGCTTCTAAGTATTTTGAAGTGGTCCATTCTACTGGCACCTCTTTAATAAACTGGAATGCATCTAAAAAGCGGTTGTAATTTTCTGGTAAATCGGCAGCCATTTGCAGTGGACTATACATGACTACATATAATCCTAATTGGTTGGCGATAGTAGTATTTACATGAGAATTATTCCCTGGATTTAATTTCGCAATGTCCATTTCAAAAATTCCTGGTGTATAATCCATTGGTCCACCCATTAATCTTGTGAAAGGCAAAACCGTAGTATGATTTGCTTTTGACCCACCAAACGCTTGAAATTCTGTTCCGCGAGCCGCTTCGTTACCTATCATATTAGGATAGGTTCTACAAATTCCTGTAGGACGAACTGCTTCGTGTGCATTGACCATAATTTGATAATCCGCAGCTTTTTCCGTAACATATTGGTAATGATTTAAGATAGATTGACTGTAATGGTGCTCCCCTAAAGGCAAAATATTCCCAACATAACCTGTTTTCACAGCATCATAACCGTTGTCTTTCATAAATTGAAATGCTTTATCTAAATGACGCTCATAATTTGTAGTTGCTCCAGAAGTTTCGTGATGCATAATCATTTTGATTCCTTTTGATTTGGCATACTCGTGAATTCCTTTTACATCAAAATCTGGATAAGCCGAAACAAAATCGAAAACATAATCTTTTTCGTGTCCAAACCAATCTTCCCAACCTTCGTTCCAACCTTCTACTAAGACGGCATCAAAACCATGAAGTGCTGCAAAATCAATATATTCTTTTACATGTTTAGTATTCGCTGCGTGTTTAGCACTTTGTTTTACTTTCGAATAATCTGTAATTCCTAATTGTACTGATGGCAAATCATCAGTATAAGCCCAAGCGCTTTTTCCTGTAATCATTTCCCACCAAACACCCACATATTTTATGGGTTTAATCCAAGAAGTATTTTCAATTTTACAAGGTTCGTTTAAGTTTAAAGTCATTCTAGAAGCTAAAACCTCTCTGGCATCGTTGCTCACGATAATAGTTCTCCATGGCGAAACACTTGGCGCCTGAATATGTCCTTTATTTCCTTGTGCATCTGGCGTTAAGTGCGATTGAAACACAAAGTTTTTATCGTCTAAATTCAAATTCATACAAGAATAATTAATCAAAGCCGCTTCATGAATGTTGATGTATAATCCATCAGCCGATTTCATCATTAAAGAAGTTTGCACTCCAGTTTCTGAAAATTGTTTTTGAGAAGCATTTTCGGTAACGGCTTTTTTAAACAAACTTCTAATTTCAGATAATTTACTTTCGGTATAATCGTATTCTTGTGTGTCGTAATCGCCTGGAATCCAAAACGCAGTATGATTTCCCGTCATAGAAAATTCGGTTCTTTCTTCTTTGATTACAAAATAGATTAAGTTTTTTTGCTGAGGAAATTCGTATCGAAAACCTAGACCTTCATTAAACAAACGAAAACGAACAATAATTTCTCTATCGGTTTCATTTTGTTTTAGTTTTATAGCTAATTCGTTATAATGATTTTGAATTTCAGTTTCTTCGCCCCAAACGGTTTTCCAAGTTTCATTGAACGTGCTTTCTTTCGTATCAATGACTTTAAAATCATTCAACAATGACTTTTTATCTTTTTGTAATTCTAAACCTAACTTACTTTGTTTAATAACTTCTTTATTTTTATACCATAAAGTATAGGTTGGCGTTCCTTCTTTTAATAGCGAAAATGACATTTTAAAATTACCATTTGGCGATTTAAATTCTTGTGCAGAAAGACCAAAAACAGTGATTAAAGTGATTATTACTGAAACAAAATATTTTTTCATTATACTAATTTTTTACTAATTGCGATTCGCCATTAATGATTACTTCAACTGCTTGATTTCCTTCAACCGAAACATTTGTTTCTTTATGATTCACTTCAATTTTTACTATTGCGTTTCTGAAATTCACTTTAAACGAATAGGCTTTCCATTGTTCTGGAATTCGAGGTTCAAAATGCAATTGGTTATTTTTTACACGCATCCCTCCAAAACCCTCTACAATACTCATCCAAGTTCCCGCCATACTCGTAATATGACAACCTTCCTCGACTTCTTTATTATAGTCATCTAAATCCAATCGAGACGTTCTAAGATAAAAAGTATAAGCCATATCCATTTTATCTAAAACTGCTGCTTGAATAGAATGTACGCATGGCGAAAGGGAACTTTCATGAACTGTAAATGGCTCATAAAAATTGAAATGTCTTTCTAATTCTTCTTTAGAAAAATGATCTTCGAAGAAATAAAATCCTTGTAAAACATCGGCTTGTTTGATATACGGAGAACGCAAAATTCTGTCCCAAGACCATTTTTGGTTTATGGGTCGTTGACTTTTGTCTAAATCGGCAACTTTGACTAATTCTTTGTCTAAAAACCCGTCTTGTTGTAGGTAAATATTATGTTCTTTAGAATATGGAAAATACATATTGTCAAAAACTTTTTTCCACGATTGCAGTTCTGCCTCTGTAATATTTACTTTTTCGATAATGCGTTTGTAATCCGAAGGATATTCTGAAGCCACTTTTTTTATTTGATCGTAAGTATAACTCAAACACCATTTGGCAATATAATTGGTATAAAAATTATTATTTACATTGTTTTCATATTCATTTGGCCCTGTAACTCCTAGAATGACATATTGCTCTCTTTTGGTAGAAAAAGTAGCTCTTTGATGCCAAAAACGAGCAATTCCAATGAGGACTTCTAAGCCTTTTTCAGGAATATATGAATAGTCGCCTGTAAAACGATGGTAGTTAAAAATAGCAAATGCGATAGCGCCATTACGGTGAATTTCTTCAAAAGTAATTTCCCATTCGTTATGACATTCTTCCCCATTCATAGTCACCATAGGATATAAAGCAGCTCCGTTAGAAAAACCTAATTTTGTAGCATTCTCAATGGCTTTGTCGAGTTGATTGTATCGGTATGTTAGTAAGTTTCTGGCTACTTGCTGGTCTTTTGTCGCCATGTAAAACGGAATGCAATACGCTTCAGTGTCCCAATACGTAGATCCACCGTATTTTTCGCCAGTGAAACCTTTAGGTCCAATATTTAATCGAGAATCTTTCCCTAAATAGGTTTGGTTTAATTGAAAAATATTGAATCGTATTCCTTGTTGTGCTTTTACATCGCCATCAATAGTGATATCTGACATTTCCCAAATTTTTGCCCAAGCCTCAATTTGATCTTGTACTAAATTATCGTATCCTTTCGCTAAAGCAGATTCAATAACATTTTCGGCAGCAACTTGTGTGTTTTTGTGGTTTAACGAAACGGTATATCCTCCTATTTTTTGAATAGTTATTTTTTCGCCTTGAGCGACATTCGTTTCATACAAAAACTGAATTTTATCTGATGCCGTTTCCGTTTTAGATGGTATCAAATTCAAATTATTCCCATTTAACAAAATAGTATTTTGCATAAATGTGGTGGCTATAAAATGCGTTTTGAAAGTTCTAGCCGTAACAAATGCTTTGTTGTCTGAATAATTTACATCTTGAATTTCCCAGAATTTCTCTTCCCAATTGGCATCTTCATTATGAACTCCAGCATCGATATAAGGTTTGAAAATAATTTGAGCTTTTTGGTTTACTGGAATAATTTCATAATTAATCACTCCAACTTCATCTAAATTTAAAGATAGAAATCGGCGAATATTCACTAGAATTTTAGTCCCATTTTGCAAGATTGCTTCAAAAGAACGATGGTACCAACCTTCTTTCATATTCAGTTCACGACGAAAGTTTTTGACCGATTTACATTTTGCCAAATCTAAGTCTTCACCATTGATTTCGATATTAATTCCTATCCAATTTGGCGCATTGAGCACTTTGGCAAAATATTCAGGATAGCCGTTTTTCCACCAACCTACTTTTGTTTTGTCTGGATAATAAATTCCTGCAATGTAACTTCCTTGAAAAGTTTCTCCTGTATAATTTTCTTCAAAATTGGCACGTTGTCCCATAGCACCGTTTCCAATACTAAAAAGACTTTCGGACGATTTTACGCTATCAGCATGAAATCCTTCTTCTATGATAGACCAATTATCTGGTTTTATATAATCTTGATTCATTTTTTTATAGATAATAGATGAAAGAAAAAAGAAGAAAGATTAAAAAATAATTTGTTTTTTTTAATCTCATTTCTTTTTCACTTATCTCTTGTTTCTTTATTCTATTTCTTAATAATTGTGTCGATAAAACTAGTATCAATGTGTAAAAAACTCGGAAAACAAAATTGAGCCTCGTGCAATGTTTTTGTTTCACCAATACCGATACTGAGCATATTAGCAATATTTGCCGCTTGAATTCCCGCAACTGAATCTTCAAAAACTATTGAATTTTCATTTGTTGAGTTTAGCAATTGTGCAGCTCGTAAAAAAACTTCCGGATCTGGTTTGGCATTTGTCACATCATTTCCGTCGACAATAGCATCAAAAAAATGTAATAATTTTACTTTCTCTAGAATTGGTCTGGCATTTTTACTAGCTGATCCTAATGCAATAAGCTGATTTTTTTCTTTAATAAATTCTAAAATCGCTCTAACTCCTGGAA
This sequence comes from Flavobacterium sp., assembly GCF_039932285.1. Classification (GTDB taxonomy): domain Bacteria; phylum Bacteroidota; class Bacteroidia; order Flavobacteriales; family Flavobacteriaceae; genus Flavobacterium. The sequence goes on along the minus strand of NZ_JBDTQE010000019.1, from coordinate 32,693 downwards.
GAATTTCAGACTCATTCATGTTTTCTATATAAGAAAGATAATCTTCATTTTTTTGGGTTAACCAATAATTTTTATCCTCTTGTGAGGCTACTATATTTCCTAATCCTAATATTATTTCTAACGATCTTATTCGGCTTACACCTTTCAGTTCTTCATTATGTTCTGGTGTAAATTCGATACCTAAATGGCTGGCTATTTTTTGCCAAGCAATAAAATGATATTTTGCCGTATCAACAATAACACCGTCTAGGTCGAATATGAATGCTTTTTTGTTTGTCATTTTTATATTTTTAGCCTGAAATTGCATTTTTGTCTGTAATTAAGAAATTACATAATCCAGCAATTATTAGTGAAATCCCTGCTAAAAGCATCGCATTAATGTGGGCTTCGCCAATTAATTTATATAAGAAATTAATTCCTCCCAAAGCAGCAATTATTTGAGGTATCACGATAAACATATTGAAAAGTCCCATCATCATTCCCATCTTTTTTGGATTTACCGAACTTGAAAGCATGGCATACGGCATTGATAATATGCTTCCCCAAGCGAATCCAATTAAAATAAAAGAGTACAACAATGTTGCAGGTATTGCGAAAAACATATAAATAAAACCCAACCCGCCAAGTATCAATGATGCCATGTGGATGTATTTTCTATTTATTTTGTTTTTCATGGTATAAAATGTGAGTAACAATGCAAAAACCATAGAAGACAACCCGTAAATACCTGTTGCAGAACCAACTAAATCGGATGCGTCATTAAATTCTTTGTCTTTTTGTTTGTATTCACTAGCTTTTTCATCGTTTAAAAAAACAATTTCATTCGTATTATTTTTCAACTCATTTCCTTTATTGTCCAATTTTGCATATTCTTTGCTAACTGGTTTTGGGGCATTAAAAACGTGTTCGGTTAATGCTGGACCAGATAAACTCCACATGGTAAAAAAGGCAAACCAGCTAAAAAACTGAATGACACCTAATTTTTTCATTGTAGAAGGCATTTCTTTTAAGCTCAATACTAAATCTGGGATAAAACGAGATTCTTTTTTCTCTAAATGAAATTTTTCTAAATCCGCAGGTGGATCTTCTTTTGTGGTAAAAATGGTAAATAAAATACTAGCTAAAAACACAAATCCTCCAACAGAAAAAGCAACAACAACCGATGGAGGAATTACACCAGCAGCAGCTTCATTAGTTACTCCTAATTTATTGACCAACCAAGGCAAATTACTAGCTATCCAAGTTCCAATTCCAATTATTAGGGTTTGAATAACGAATCCGTTTGAACGTTGTGATTCTGGTAATTTATCAGCAACTAAAGCTCGAAACGGCTCCATACTAATATTTATGGATGAATCTAAAACCCAAAGCAAACCTGCCGCCACCCAAAGTACTGGAGAGTGTGGCATGAAAAATAAAGTTACCGATGCTAAAATGGCTCCTATAAGAAAAAAGGGTTTTCTTCTTCCGAATTTAGGACTCCAAGTGTTGTCTGATAAATATCCGATTATAGGTTGAACCAAAAGACCTGTTAGCGGTGCTGCAATCCATAAACCAGGAATACTATCAACATCAGCTCCTAGGGTTTGAAAAATTCTAGACATGAACCCACCTTGTAGGGCAAATCCGAATTGTATTCCTAGAAATCCGAAACTCATATTCCAAATTTGCCAGAAACTTAATTTACGCTTTTCCATTATCGTTTTGTAATTTATTACGATAAGCGTGATGTGCTTATCAAAAACATAATTTTATTTCGAAGTAAAAGTATATGCTTTGATAATTATTGTAAATATATATAAATTTTTAGATTTTAGATTTTAGATTTTAGATTTTTTGCAAAACTTAGCAACTATAACGTTAGAGTTTTAATAACTTTATTAAATAGTCGACTCTCTTTCTACCAAATGTGTTTCTATAATTTCGGTGGTATAAAACTCGTCCTCTTCGTCATTTTCTAGTCTATCAATCAGTAATTTAGCTGCCTTTTGCCCCATTGAAATTCCGTTTTGACTTACAGTCGTTATAGATGGTGTCGAATATTTAGAAATAATCCCATCTGTAAATCCTATGACTGAAATATCCTCTGGTACTTTTTTGCCAATTTGATTAATTGCTTTTATAGCTGTTACTGCAAATAATTCATTGACTGCAAAAACAGCGTCCACGTCATTTTCTTTAATAAATTTTTCTATTTCTGAAGTGCAGTTATCAATATCTTCAATTTTTAAAATAAGATTTTCATCTAAAATGATATTATTTTGTTGCAAAGCATGCAAGTAGCCTTCAGTTCGTAGTTTGCCAACACTAACATAATCGACCGTAGTAATGAGTCCTATTTTTCTCATTCCTTTATAAATAAGAAAATTTACCGCATCTTGCGCAGCTGTTTTATCATCTATAATTACTTTGTCGCAAAAAATATCATTGGTAACTCGATCAAACATAACCACTGGCATTCCTTGACTGGTGGCTTCTAAAATATGATGAAAATCTTTCTTTTGTTGTGTTTCTTTAGACAAAGACATAATAAAACCATCTATACTCCCATTAGCAAGCATTTCCATATTAATGACTTCCTTATCAAATGATTCATCCGAAAGACAAACTATGACATTATATCCTTTTTCGTTAGCAAGATGCTCGATACCGCTAATAACTGTCGCAAAAAAATGATGCACAATTTCTGGAATAATAATCCCTATTGTTTTAGTTTTTCTGTTTTTTAGACTTAAAGCAATAAGATTGGGTTTGTAGTTGTATAGTTTAGCAAATGCTTGAACTTTTTGCCTAGTATCTTCACTAATTTCGGCACTATCTCTAAGTGATTTAGACACTGTCGAAATAGATACATCTAGCTCTTTAGCAATTTGTTTTAAGGTTACTTTTTTTCTCATTATAAATTTCGAAAGTATTAATTCTTAAATAAAGGTAGATTTATTTTTTATTATTGACAATTTATTAAGTAAAAATATATGTTTTAAAGAAAGTTGTCAACACGAAAACGTTTTCGGAAGCTGTTTTCAAAAAACCGTTTAGGTTCGTTCATTTATTTAACTAAATTTAACATTCGAAGTAAAAATATACGCTAATAAAACAAAAAATTAACCTAAACAAAATGTATGAAAACAATGTATAAAAAGTTACTACTTTTATTACTCATGCTCCCAATTAGTTTGCTTGCACAGAACAAATTAAGTGGCACTGTTACAGACAAATCAACAGGAGAAAATATACCTGGAGTTAATGTAATAGTTAAAGGGACAAATAATGGGGCCTCTACAGATTTTTCTGGAGCATTTACATTATCCAATCTAAAAAATGGAGATGTAATCACCTTCTCCTTTCTTGGATTTAAAGAATTTACTTTAAACTACGTGGGACAAAAAACAGTAACCATTGCAATAGAAGAAGAATCTTCTAAATTAAATGAGGTTATTGTAGTAGGTTACGGAAGTGTTAAAAAGAAAGAAGCAACTGGATCTGTCGATTTAATTACTTCGAAAGAATTTAATAAAGGTGCTATTTTTTCTGTCGATCAGTTACTAACAGGAAAAGCAGCTGGAGTTAGAATTACAAACAATGGTGGAGATCCAGATTCTGCTCCAAATATTCGTATTCGTGGTGGTGGATCTATAAGTGCAGAAAACAGTCCATTGATTGTAATAGACGGTGTTCCTATTAGTAATGAAAATGCCGCAGGAAATAATAATTCATTAGCATTACTAAACCCAAACGATATTGAATCTTTCAGTATTTTAAAAGACGCCTCTGCAACAGCAATTTATGGAGCAAGAGCATCAAACGGGGTGATTTTGATTACTACTAAAAAAGGGACTTCTGGCGCAACAGAATATAATTTCTCAAGTAGTGTCTCTATAGGATCTATACAAAAGAAAATTAAAATGAAAGATGGTGTTGAATACACAAACTTCATTCAAACAAATTTTCCAGGTTACACGAACTTATTAGGAGTAGATGATCCAACTACAACTGCAACAGACAATCTTTCTACTCCTGAAATTGAAGGAAGAATATTATCTAACACCAACTGGCAAGATGCGATTTATCAAAATTCAGTATCCTCAGATAATAACTTTAGTGTAAGAACTAATTTATTCAAAAAAATGCCATTTAGAGCTTCTTTGGGTTATACAAAAAATGAAGGATTAGTTAGAACCAGTGAATTTAAAAGATTTACACCTTCTATTAGATTAACACCTATGTTTTTAGACAACCATCTTAAAATAGATGTAAATGCAAAAGGGTTATTTTCGGAAAAAAATGCAATTGATGAAGGAGGTGCTTTTGGAAATGCTTTAAATATGGATCCTACAAAACCTATTTATGACTATAGTTCAACAAATATTTTTGACGGTTATTATCAAGGAATGAATGGAGCCGCATTAAATGGACCAACTAATCCATTAGCGGTTCTTGAACAAAGAAGACGTCCTGAACAAGTTAGCAAGATAATTGGAAATGTAGAATTTGATTATAAATTACACTTTTTTCCTAACTTAAGAGCTGTTTTAAATTTAGGCCTTGAAGCTTCTAAATCGAAAATTGAAGAAACTTACGGAGAAAAATCTATTCAGACTTATCAAAAAATAACAGGGATTTTTAATCCTGGTATAAATTACTCTGAAAATCAAACTATTACCAACAAACTAATGGATGCTTATTTGGTATACAGCAAAGATTTAACAGGTTTGATTAAAAAATTCGATTTACAAGGTGGTTATAATTATCAAAACTTTGTAACCGATGGTAACAAAGTAATTTATCAGTACAATACAACTACTGGATTACGTGAAGAGAATGTTGATAAAAATAATATAAGCAATCGTTATTATCATGCATTAAACTTACAATCCTTTTTTGGGAGAAGTAATGTAGATATTGCAGGAAAATATCTATTTACATTCTCTATGAGAGCTGATGCTTCTTCATTATTCAACAAAGCTAATCGTTGGGGTTATTTTCCAGGAACAGCATTTGCTTGGAAAATAAGCGAAGAAAAATTCTTACAAGACTCTAAACTAATATCAAACTTAAAACTACGTTTGGGTTGGGGTAAAACAGGACAACAAGATATTGCACGAATTGATAAAATTGGTTACTATCCTAACAGTCCTCTATTTAGCATTGGAAATCAAAACAGTCAATATTTACCTGGTTACAATACTTATTCTGCACTTGGATTTAATTCTAGTCTAACTTGGGAAAAAACAACCACTTATAATGCAGGATTAGATTTTGAATTATTCAAAAATCAAGCTATTTCAGGAAGCGTAGATGTATATAAAAAATACACTAATGACTTACTTGCTAAAGTACCCCTTCCTCCAGGACAAGGATTAACCAATGATTATGTTAAAAATGTTGGTTCTACAGAAGGAAAAGGAATTGAGACTAACTTGAATATTAAAGTTATTGACAAAGAAAACTTTAATCTTAATTTAAATGGAAACTTAGCTTACAATTATAATAAAGTTACCGATTTACAAGGTCTAACATCTGTTCTTGCCGACGAATCATCTATCCCTGACGGAACAGGTGTTAAAATTGCACATCATGTAGTTGGATTACAGCCTTATTCTGCGTATGTTTTTGAACAAATTTATGATGCCAACGGAAGACCAATTGAAGGTGCTTATGTAGACAGAAATAAAGACGGCGCAATAACTGATAGTGACAAATATTATAAAGCAATGCGTCCTAACTGGACATTTGGTTTTGGATTAAATGCAAATTACAAAAATTTTGATTTTACTACGAGTTTCAGAGGTCAAAAAGGAGGTTTAGTTTACAATACTAAAGAATTACTCGTTGGAAATGTAGCTCATGCAGCACCTGTTGCAGCAACTTCTCTAAACAATGTATTAAGTGACTTGACTTTTAATAATAATATTGGTAATTCATTTTCAGACTATTTGTTACAAGATGCCAGTTTCATTCGTTGCGAAAACATCACATTAGGATACAAAATGAATAAAGCAATTAAAAATGCTTCGTTACGATTATATATAGCCGGAAACAATTTGTTTTTAATTACAAAATATAGTGGGCAAGATCCTGAAAATTTCAACGGAATAGATAACAATTTTTACCCAAGACCTAGACTATATAGTTTTGGGGTAAATCTTAACTTTTAATAATAAAAGATTATGAAAAATTTAAAAATTAAAATTTTAAGTTTGGGGTTAGTTGGCTTGCTATTTAGTTCGTGTGTAAACGATTTAGATACCACACCAAAAGTAGAACTTTCCCTAGAAAACCTTCTCGCTCAAGATCCACAAGCTATTGAAGGGCTTGTATCTAAAATGTATGGAACTTTTGCTCTTTCTGGCCCTAGTGGTCCTGGTAGTTCAGATATTTCTGGGCCAGATCCAGGAGAAACTGCTTTTTTAAGAGGAATTATAAACTTACAAGACTTTACTGCCGATGGCATGAAAAATCGTTGGGGAGATGATGGTTTAGACCAATTAACTACTACAAAAGATTGGAGTCCTAATAATAAATTCTTTAAATATTTATATGACAGAGTTTATTATACCGTACCCCAAACGAGTAATATCATCAAAATTCTTAATGAGGGTGTAGATGTTCCTAATGAAGAACAATATGTTAGTGAATTGCGTTTCTTGCGCTCTTTAGCTTATTACTACATGATTGACTGTTTTGGAAAAGGTGTTTTAGTTACTGAAGCAGACTTAGGAAATGCAATTCCTAAACCACAAGCAAGTAGAATTGAATTGTTCAACTTTGTAGAAAGTGAATTACTTGATGTAGAAGCTAAAATTGCACAAACTAACAGTTATGGTAGAGCAAACAAATCTGTAGTAAGAATGTTGTTAGCAAAATTATATTTGAATGCTGAAGTATATACAGGAACACCTCGCTACAATGATGCTGCAACTTATATTAACAAAGTAATTACACAAGGTGGCTACTCATTATCGCCTAATTTTGTTTCTAATTTTTCTGGAGACAACAATAACTCAACAGAAATTATTTTCCCACTTATTGCAGATGCGCTTGCTAGTCAAAGCTATGGCAACACTACTTACCTAGTAAATGGAAGTCTAAATAGTGATACCATGACATTAAGCAATTACGGAGCAACTGATGGTTGGGGTGGTCATAGAGCTACAAAAGCATGGTATGGTTTGTTTGGTAGTTCAGCGGGAGCACTAGCTGCTTCAACTGATGTAAGAGCACAATTATTTTGGACTGGAGGTCATACTTATGAAATGACAGATTATAAAATATGGACTAATGGATATCCTTGTGTTAAATTTAGAAATTCAAATTTTTCAGGACCATCTACTCCGACTTCTTTCTCTGGAACAGATTTCCCTTTATACAGATTGGCAGATGCTTACTTAATGTATGCTGAATGTGCAGTTCGTGGCGCAACAGGAACAACTTTAGGACAAGCATTAACTTATCTTAATGATGTTAGAACAAGAGCTGGTGCTACTGCATTAGTTATTGGTGATCCTGGAGTACCGTTTGTTGTAAATTCTCCTGCTTCGCTACAAGTAATTCTTGACGAAAGAGGAAGAGAATTAAATCTTGAAGGACACAGACGTTCTGACTTAATTCGTTTTGGAAAATTTTCTGGAGGAAGTTATTTATGGCCTTGGAAAGGCGGTTCTGCAACAGGAACATCTATTTCTAGTAACTATAACTTATTCCCAATTCCTTCAACAGCTTTAGAAGCAAATCCAAATTTGACACAAAACCCAGGTTATTAATTATAAATTTTAAGAAAATGAAAAATATTATAAAAAAAACAATTTTTGCCCTTTTGTTAATTTCATTGGGCTCATGTACAGAAAAAGATATCGATCCAGTTGCTGTTGCTAATGGTGGCCCAGTACTTTCTATATCAACTGTTCCTACAGGTGGATTAGTATTAAGCCCTGCAAATGCAAACAATCTAATTGCTGCCTTAGATTGGGAACACAGTGAAAACGGCGTGCCTTCTCAATCAAATTACACTGTAGAAATTGCAAAAAGTGGAACCGATTTTACAACACCAATTGCTGCCGGAACAACAAATAGTAAATTTTTATCTTGGACACACGAACAACTAAACGGATTTCTTCCAGAACCAACTTTTACTCCATATACTGCTACTAATATAGACATTAGAGTTAAATCTTCTTTAGGTAATGGGGCAAATGCATTAATACAATATTCAAATGTAATTACAGTTAATGTAACTCCTTACACTAATGCATTACCAAAAATCGCAGTACCTGGAAACCACCAAGGTTGGTCTCCAGCAACTGCACCATTATTAGCTGCTTCTGCATATGGAAAGACAGATTATGAAGGATTTGTTTGGCTTGATGGGGATTATAAATTTTTAACTCCTAAAGTTGATGGGACTTTTGATTGGGGGACTCCAGATTTTGGAGATGATGGTAGTTTTGCAGGAACTCTTGTAGAAACTGGAGAATCAAACTGTAATGTAGGTACAGCAGGTTATTATTATGTAAAAGCAAATACTGGTGCTGTAACTGGCGCTAATCCAAATGGATTAAAATACTCTGCAGATCCTGCTAGTTGGGCTATAACTGGTGCCGCAACTCCAAACGGATGGCCTGACCCTGCTTTAGATCATGACATGACATATAATTCAACAACAAAAAAATGGCAAATTACAATTGCTTTAACAGCTGGAGAATTTAAGTTTAGAGCAAATAACGGATGGACATTAAATTTAGGTGGTGATAATAACGGAGATGGATTCATGGATTTTGGTGGCCCAAATTTATCAATAGCTACTCCAGGAACTTATACTGTTATTCTAGACTTAAGTAATCCAAGAGCTTATACGTATAGCGTAAACTAAATAAAATATTTTAAAAGGGCTGGAATATTTCAGCCCTTTTTTTAATAAAACAAAAAACAGATATGAAAAAAATTTACTTCATACTATTGCTATCTTTCTTATCCATAAACTCTTTTTCACAGGTTTCATGGCAAGGTGGTTTAACTCCCGAAGCAAATCAAACTGGAACTATACTTTTTGATAAAACTGGAACTGGATTATCTGCTTATACAGGAACCATTTATGCCCATACTGGCGTAACACTAAATGGCACAACGTGGTCTAATACTATTGGAACATGGGGAAATAACACTACACAACCTGCTTTAACACTAGTTTCTGGAAATATTTACAAGTTAGATCTAACCCCAACAATACAAAGCTTTTATAGTGTAGCTGCTGGAACTATTACAAAAATAAATATCGTTTTTAGAAGTGCAGATGGCACGCAACAATCGGCAGATTTACAACTGAATGTTGGTGCTTTTCAAGCTACATTAGTTTCTCCAATAGAGAATAGCAGTACAATTATTTCAAGTGGTCAAAATCTAGCTATTTCAGCTAATAATATCAATGGAAATGCTAATTATAATTTATTAGCAAACGGAACAAGTATAAACACTTCAACTGGTACAACTTATAGCTTTACAGATTTGAATATTACAACAAACAAATCTTATGAGCTACAAATAACACAAGGAGTTACGGTTTTTTCGAAAAAATTTAATGTTATAGTAAACCCTGGCACAACTTCGCAAGCAATGGCAGGTGGTTTAGATGACGGAATTAACTATAACTCTGGAGACGCTACAAAAGCAACTTTAGTTCTTGATGCTCCTGGTAAAGATTTTGTATATGTGGCTGGTAGCTTCAATAATTACCAACCCAATACTTCATATGCGATGAAGAAAGATCCAACAACTGGAAAGTTTTGGTTAGAAATTACTGGTTTAACTTCTGGTATAAACTATAATTATCAATACTGGGTTGTAGATACCACTCCTATTGCAAACTCTCCATCGCTGGTAAAAACTGCCGATCCTTATTCTACATTAGTACTATCACCTTATGATGACCCTTATATTCCCGCAGCATCATATCCAAGTATACCAAGTTATCCAACTGGACAAGATCGTGAAGTAACTGTTTTACAAACGGGACAAACTGCTTATTCCTGGGTAAATACTAATTTTTCAAAACCTAAAAAAGAAGATTTAGTAATATATGAGGTTCTAGTTAGAGATTTTGATGCTAATCGTAATTTTCAAGACTTAATTAATAAAATTTCTTATTTTAAGAATTTAAAAATCAACGCAATAGAATTACTTCCTGTAATGGAATTTGAAGGCAATGAAAGTTGGGGTTATAATACTTCATTTCACATGGCTTTAGATAAATTTTATGGCACATCAAATAAATTTAAAGAATTTATTGACTTATGTCACACAAACGGAATCGCAGTAATTCTAGACGTTGCTCTTAATCATGCTTTTGGAAGAAATCCCATGAATAGAATGTGGATGAGTGATCCTGATGGTGATGGCTGGGGTGATCCAAGCACAGAAAATCCTTATTTTAATACTGTAGCCAAGCACAGTTATAGTGTGGGTGCCGATTTTAATCACGCTTCATTATTAACAAAAAACTATACTAAAAGAGTTATCAAACAATGGATTCAAGAATATAAAATTGATGGTTTTCGTTGGGATTTAACTAAAGGTTTTACACAAGCTTGTTCTGCTGGAGATGATGCTTGCACAAATGCTTATCAAGCAGACAGAGTAGCTATTCTAAAAGATTATGCCGATTATTCTTGGAGTTTAGACCCAACACATTACACTATTTTTGAACATTTAGGAACTGATAGTGAAGAACAACAATGGGCAAATTATAGAATTGGAGAAACACCAAGCAAAGGTGTTATGTTGTGGGGCAAAATGTCTGACGAATATGCCACATTAGCAAAAGGTTTTAATGGAGATATTGCTCGTGTAGGAAACACCAGCAGAGGTTTTACAAACAGACGTTTAGTTGGTTATGCAGAAAGCCATGACGAAGAACGTACTATGTACAAAACACTTACTGAAGGAAACACTGCAGGGCAAAGTGCTAGAATTTTAAATAACGCACTAAAAAGAATGTCAACCATGGCTGCTATGGAATTGTTAGTTCCTGGTCCAAAAATGATTTGGCACTTTGGCGATTTAGGATGGGATTCTTCCATTTTTACATGTAATAACGGGATTATAAACAATCAAATCGATCCAACTCCAGGTGACTGTAAATTAGATACAAAACCACAACCTCAGTGGACAAACAACTGGTTGGCTGATGCAAACAGATCTATTATTTATAATGATTGGGCAAAACTGAATACTTTAAAAATTAATGAACCCGTTTTTGAAGGGAATTATAATATTAGTCCAGATGGAGCCGCAAGTAATGTTAGACAAAGAATGTATATTTGGGATGATGCACTTCCTGTAAATTCATTAAAAAACGTAGTTGTAATTTCTAACTTTTCTGTTGCAGCACTTAATATTATACCCAACTTTCCTTATGTAGGAACTTGGTATAACTTAATGGACAACTCTTCGATAAATGTCACAAATACTACTGCTACATTAAATATTCCAGCTGGAGAATTTAGAATCTACGGAAACCAATTAGCCCCAAGTTTAGCAAACAATGAATTTGAATTAACAAAAAGTATTTCATTATACCCTAATCCGGCTAATAACACATTTAACTTAACCCATTTTGCTTCAAATGTAACCATTTACAATATTACTGGTCAAATAGTAAAAACATTTAAAGGTAGTTTTGATAGTAACCATTTGTACTCTATAGATGATTTAAAACAAGGTATTTATCTTGTAAAAACAACTGATGATAACAATCGTCAAACCAAAATCAAACTAATAAAAGAATAATGATTTTGAGTTAGTTTAGTTTATTATTTTTAACAAAAAGGGTCACGCTAGCGTGACCCTTTTTAAGTAATATTATTTTCTTAATTATCAAATATTATTTCAATTTACGTTTTACAGCTACTTCTGTAAATCCTTCAATAATATCATCGATTTCGATTTCGTTGAATCCTTTTATTTGGATACCACAATCGTACCCTTTTGCTACTTCTTTTACATCATCTTTGAAACGTTTCAATGCAATAATATCACCAGTGTGTATTACTACTCCATCACGAATTACACGTACTTTATTTGCTCTTAGTATTTTACCATCTGTAATCATACAACCTGCAATAGTACCCACTTTAGATATTTTGAAAAGCTCTCTAACTCCTGCAAGACCAGTAATCTCTTCTTTCATTTCTGGAGAAAGCATACCTTCCATCGCATCGCGTAAATCGTCGATTGCTGCGTAGATGATAGAATAATGACGGATGTCTATTTCTTCTTTTTCTGCTAATTGCTTAGCGTTTCCTGCTGGACGAACATTAAATCCAATAATAATTGCATCTGATGCAGAAGCCAACATAACGTCAGTTTCTGTAATGGCTCCAACTCCTTTATGAATGATGTTGATTTGAATTTCTGGTGTAGATAATTTTGAGAATGAATCTGATAATGCTTCTACCGAACCATCAACGTCTCCTTTAAGGATAATATTCAATTCTTTAAATTGTCCAAGTGCAATACGACGACCAATTTCATCAAGTGTAATGTGACGTTGTACACGTACAGATTGCTCACGCATTAATTGTGTACGTTTTGCAGCAATAGCTTTTGCTTCTCTTTCGTCTTCAAAAATATTGAACTTGTCACCTGCTGTTGGTGCTCCAGCCAAACCTAATATAGATATTGGTGTTGAAGGACCTGCTTCAGTAACATTATTACCACGTTCATCTTGCATAGCTTTGATTTTTCCGTGATTTTTACCTGCTAAGATATAATCTCCTACACGCATGGTTCCTGCTTGGACTAATACTGTTGATACATATCCACGACCTTTGTCTAGGAATGCTTCAACAACTGTTCCAGTTGCTGGTTTATTTGGATTTGCTTTCAGATCTAAAACTTCTGCTTCAAGCAATACTTTTTCTAATAATTCTTTCATACCAATACCTGTTTTTGCAGATATATCTTGCGATTGGTATTTTCCTCCCCAATCTTCAACAAGGAAATTCATTGCTGCTAATTTTTCCTTAATTTTTTCAGGATTAGCATTTGGTTTATCTACTTTATTGATGGCAAATATGATTGGCACATTTGCAGCTTGTGCGTGAGATATGGCTTCTTTTGTTTGAGGCATGATATCATCATCGGCAGCTACAACAATAATTGCAATATCTGTAACTTGAGCTCCACGTGCACGCATCGCGGTAAATGCTTCGTGACCTGGTGTATCTAAGAATGCGATTTTTTGACCGTTTTCTAACTCTACTCCGTAAGCACCTATATGTTGTGTAATTCCTCCTGATTCTCCAGCAATTACGTTTGTTTTACGAACATAATCCAGTAAAGATGTTTTACCGTGATCGACGTGACCCATTACGGTTACAATTGGCGCACGATGTACTAAATCTTCGGCTGAATCTTCGATAACTTCGACGTTCTCTTCTAAATCGGTAGTAATAAATTCTACTTCAAAACCAAATTCATCACAAACAATAGTTAATGTTTCTGCATCTAAACGCTGATTCATGGTAACCATGATTCCAAGTGACATACAAGTTCCTATTACTTTGGTAATTGGCACATCCATCATGGTTGCAACCTCACCAACAGTAACAAATTCTGTTACTTTGATAGTTTTGCTTCCAGCTTCTAATTCTCTTTGCTCGTCATCAGATTTTTGACGGTGCGTGTCTCTTTTGTCACGACGGTATTTTGCCGCTTTTGATTTACTACCTTTTCCTTGTAAACGCTCAAGTGTTTCTTTGATTTGGTTTTTTACTTCCTCTTCAGTTGGCTCAACTTTAGCTACAATAGCTGGTCTTGCTCCTTTTACGAAACCTGGTTTATTAGCACGATTAAAGCTTCCTCCAGTTGCGTTTCCGCCACCAGTGTTTGGTCTAATTAAGTTTGTTCCTGGTGTTCTAGGTGCCGCATTTGCTTCACCTGGTTTTGTAGGAATTCTTTTTCGTTTATTTTTGTTTGCGTTATTATTATTTCCTGCTCCTGCTGGTTTTGCACCACCTTTGTTAGGCTCAATTATTCTTTTAGGTTTGTTAAACTGTGATAAATCGATAGTTTGACCTGAAAAGGTTGGTCCAGAAAGCTTTGTATATTGTGTTTCGTGTGCTTCTTCAACTGGAGCTTCTTCAACTGAAGGATTTGAAGTTACTTCTGGTACTTTTTCTACAACTGGCTTTACTGTTTCTTTAACTACAATTTTAGCAATAGGATTCTCTTTAACAGGAATTACTTTAGCTATATTTTGCTTTTGATGTTCTGTCTTTTCAGGAGTTTTTGCAACTTGCACTTCTTCTTTTGGCTCAGCTTTGGCTTCCGTTTTTGTCTCAACTTTTACTTCTGGAGCAATTGTTGGCTTGATAGTCGTTTTAGCTGACAAATCGATTGTTCCAACTTGTTTTGGCCCAGTTATAACAGCTTTTGCTTTAATAACCTCTTGACGCTGACGCTCTTCGTCTTGCTTGCGTTTTTCTTCTATTTCGTGTTCCCTTTCCACACGCAAAGCTTCTTTTTCTTTTCGCTTTTCTTCACCAACTTCTTTCGAAGCATCTTTATTCCCTTTGTCTCCAGCAAATTGATTAGACAGAACATTATACACTTCGTCAGAGATTTTCGTGTTAGGATTAGACTCGATAACGTGTCCCTTATCCTTTAGATAATCTACGGCTCTTTCTAACGAGATATTAAATTCCCTTAAAACTTTGTTTATTCTTATTGTACCTTCAGACATAAAATCTTTTTATATTATCTTTTTATTGTGGTATGCGTATGCTAATCAAGAATTTACTCTTCAAATTCTTCTTTCAATATTCTAACTACTTCAAGAATAGTTTCTTCTTCTAAATCGGTTCTTCTTACCAAGTCGTTTACATCTTGACTTAGTATGCTTTTTGCTGTATCTAAACCAATTTTTGCAAATTCTTCAATAACCCAAGCTTCAATTTCGTCTGAGAATTCTGTTAATTCTACATCATCATCAGCAGCAACAGTTCCTTCTCTAATTACATCAAGCTCATAACCTGTTAATTGTCCAGCTAGTTTAATGTTGTGTCCTCCACGTCCAATTGCTTTTGAAACTTCTTCTAATTTCAAGAAAACTTCGGCACGTTTTGTTTCTTCATTAATTTTGATAGAAGACACTTTTGCGGGACTTAATGCTCTTGTAATATATAATTGAATGTTAGTCGTATAATTGATAACATCGATATTTTCGTTTCCTAATTCGCGAACAATTCCGTGAATACGTGATCCTTTCATTCCCACACAAGCTCCAACTGGATCGATACGATCATCGTAAGAATCGACAGCTACTTTTGCTTTTTCTCCAGGAATACGAACTACGTTTTTAACCATAATTAACCCGTCGAAAACTTCTGGAATTTCTTGTTCAAATAATTTCTCTAAGAACTTTTCTGAAGTTCTAGACATAATAATTTGAGGTTTGTTTCCTTTTAGTTCAACACTTTCAATAATTCCACGAACATTATCTCCTTTACGGAAAAAGTCAGACGGAATTTGTTTTTCTTTTGGCAAAATGATTTCATTTCCTTCATCATCTACAAGAATTACTACTCTTGGACGTACGTGATGAACTTCTCCTGTATATATATCACCAATTAAATCTTTAAATTGTTTGTAAAGATTTGTGTTGTCATGCTCGTGAATTTTTGAAATTAGATTTTGACGCAATGCCAAAATAGCTCTTCTTCCAAGGTCGATTAACTTTACTTCTTCAGAAACTTCTTCGCCGATTTCAAAATCTGGTTCGATTTTTCTTGCATCAGTAAGTGTAATCTCAAGGTGATCTAAATCTAAATCATCATCAGCTACAATTACTCTTCTTTGCCAGATTTCCATATCTCCTTTATCAGGATTGATGATAATATCAAAATTATCATCTGAACCGTATTTTTTCTTCAATGCGTTTCTAAACACATCTTCCAAAATCGCCATAAGCGTTGGACGGTCTATTGATTTGTCGTCCTTAAATTCTGAAAATGAATCTATTAATGCTAAATTCTCCATGCCAACTCTTTTAATTTAAAATATAATTATAACTATAGCTTCTTGAATATCTACGTAAGCGATTTTTTCGTTATGCACTACTGTTTCTTTTCCTTTTCCTATTTTTTTTGGTTCTCTCGAACTCCATTCAACCGTAATATCTTCATCTGAAACTTCTAAAAGCAAAGCTTCTATGGTTTGATCTGCCGTTTTTATTTTTAATGTCCTTCCAATATTTTTTTTGTACTGACGAACTAACTTTAACGGCAATGAAACTCCTGCCGAAGCAACTTCTAATGCAAAATCTACTTCTTCTCGGTCTAAATTATTATCAATTGCTCTACTAATATTAATGCAATCTTGTAATTGAACACCATTATCGCCATCTAAAGTTATAACGATTTTGTTTGCATCATTGATATTTAAATCAATCAAAAACAAGCTTGGATATTCTGCCAACCCTTGCTCTAACAACTCTTTTACTTTTTCCTTAAATGTCATATTGTATAAAAAGAGGGAAGCAGTGCTTCCCTCATTATTTAGATAAACTGCTTAATAATATGCAAATATACTACTTTTTTTTAATTTACGAAATATTGATTTATGTTAAATAATTTCCTACCTTTAAGGTAGAATTAAATTATCAACGTAATTAACAATAAAAAACACATATTATGAAACGAATTTTAGTCCCAACTGATTTTTCTAAAAATGCTGAATACGCTCTTAAAGTAGCAGCACAAATTGCTAAAAAAAATAACAGCGAAATATTATTAGTTCACATGCTTGAATTACCACACCAAGGAAGTGACGCAGTATCGCAAGGAAGAGAGATTCCGGAAGTAATGTTTTTTAAAAATGCTGTATTACAAAAATTAGACGATTTAATGGGAGAAGACTATCTTTCCGGAATTAAAGTTTCTGAAATCATTCAGTTTGAATTAGCATTTGACGGCATTATGAAAATAAGCAAAATTCATGATGTTGATTTAGTAGTTATGGGATCTCATGGCGCAAGTGGATTTAAAGAAATGTTCGTAGGTTCTAACGCAGAAAAAGTAGTTAGAAATTCTGAAATTCCAGTTCTAATCATAAAAGAAGAAGACAATGATTTCACAATTGACAACTTCGTTTTTGCTTCTGACTTCTCTGATGAGATTAAAAAGCCTTTCCAAGAAGTAGTTAACTTTGCAAATAAATTTGGAGCTAAATTACATTTAGTAACCATAAATACTCCAAACCAATTTATATCTACAAAAACAGCTGAAGACAAAATGTCAAGTTTTGTATCTAACTTTAAAATAAATAATTTTGAAACACATATTTATAACGAAACAAGTGTTGAAAAAGGAATTTTGAAATTTTCTAATAGTATAAAAGCCGATTTAATTGGAATGTCTACTCACGGAAGAAAAGGATTAGCACATTTTTTTAACGGAAGCTTAGCAGAAGGTATTGTGAACCATGCAACAAAACCAATCATAACTTTTAAAATATAATTTAAAAAAGCCGCTTTAAACATCTATAAAGCGGCTTTTTTTTAAATTATTTATTCATATGTTGCATTTCGTACAAAAATGTATCTAAATCAACTTCTAATATTAGAAGAGACAATGCCTTATCTACAATATAATTTACATTACCTGGTGTAAATCCTAGTGCTAACGAAAACTTAGTCAAAATTTCTTTTTGTTTAGGTCCAAGAATATGATCTGCATAAACCATTCTAGACAAATCAAACAAACGCTCTAGTCTTTGCGTGTGCAACACAGGTGGATTGATAGGGTATTTTAGAGGATTTTCTAAAATTTCTTCATATTCGGCATCAGAAATTTCCAAACGACTTTTTAATTTATCTAAAAATTGTTTTTCTTCCGCACTCAAATCACCGTCTGCAATTGCTACACGAACAATAGCTGAAAAATGACCTTTATTTCTTGTTTTAAATTCGCTATCAAATAAATCTGAAAAAGACATAATGTTATTTTTAATTTTTACAAATATACTCATTTCTTCATTTTTTTTAAAATCATTTTAAAAATACTTTAACAGAGAAACAAATTTTAAAAACCAATAAACAAAAAATAATTTGTAAGTTTGATAAACCCAAACCTTATTGTTATGTCTGAATTCTGGTTGTATTTTAATATTGGCTTAAAGCATGTCTTAAATATAGGCGCTTACGATCATGTTTTATTTCTAATTGCGCTAACCGTTCCATACGCTTTTAAGGACTGGAGAAGATTACTACTACTTATATCATTATTCACATTAGGACACACATTAGCATTAATTCTTTCCGTATTTGGGGTTGTTTACATTAAGGCTAATCTAATCGAATTTATAATTCCTATCACAATTCTTATTGTAGCGTTATTCAACCTTTTTACAGCTGGAAAAAACAACAAAGGAGAAGGAATTAGTATTTTAGCTTTTGTCACGTTATTCTTCGGAATCATTCACGGATTAGGTTTTTCTAATTATTTTAAAACCATTTTACCAGGAAGTGCAACTGATAAATTATTACCATTATCAGAATTTGCATTAGGGATAGAAACTGCTCAAGTCATAGTAGTTTTTGTTATTCTAATTATCTCTTATATTGTACAAACCGTTTTCAGATTTTCTAAAAGAGACTGGACGCTTGTCATGTCGGCATTTATAATAGGAGTAGTCATTCCGTTAATCATACAAAGTCCTATTTGGAGTAGATGAACCCGTTTTCTGAAGCGAAAATCCTAATATACCTACAGGTTTCTAAAAATTTGTCAGGCATATTAGGATTTTTACTTCTAAAAACTAAAAAATAGTTAAATATTCTCAATTCATCATTCAACTAAAAAAATGATTTACTTTTGTAATCAATGAAAGAGAAAAAACAAAACAAATACGATAAAGCCTATTTACGATTAGCAAAAGAATGGGGCAAACTTTCCTATTGCAAGCGCAAACAAGTTGGCGCGATTATTGTGCGTGACAAAATGATTATTTCCGATGGTTACAATGGTTCCCCATCAGGTTTCGAAAATTGTTGCGAAGACGAAGAAGGACTCACAAAATGGTATGTACTTCATGCAGAAGCAAATGCCATACTAAAAGTAGCTCGCTCGACACAAACCTGCGAAGGAGCCACTTTATACATTACGCTTTCGCCATGTAAAGAATGTAGCAAGCTAATACACCAATCAGGAATAAAAAGAGTTGTTTATCTAGAAGGTTACAAAGACAATTCTGGATTAGAATTTTTAGAAAAAGCAGGCGTTCTGGTAGATCACATTCAGGAAATTGAATAAATTATAAAATCGCTAAATGAAAGTTGATAAAGTATATTTTCCGTTAATCATTTTTGCTGCAGTAGCAATGGGCTTTTTGTTGGGTGGTATTTTTGTTAGAATTCCAGTTTCTGTAAAACAGAATACAGAAAATCAAACCAAGCAAAAACTTAATAAGCTCATCGATTTTATAAACAACGAATATGTAGACAATGTAAATACAGATTCGATTGTTGATCAAACGGTAAACGGAATTCTAAGCAAATTAGACCCGCATTCAGTATATATTGCAAAAAATGAAGCGCAAGGTGTAGCGGAAAGCATGAAAGGTGATTTTGTAGGTATTGGTGTTAACTTTTTTGTAGATAATGATACTGTTGCAGTCATTAAACCCTTAGAAGGAGGACCTTCAGAAAAAGCAGGAATCATAGCTGGCGACAGAATTTTATCTGCCAATAACGAAACACTTTTTGGTAAAAAAATTACCACCGAAAAATTATATTCAAAACTAAAAGGAGAACCAAACTCCGAAGTGATTCTGACGGTTTTCAGAAAATCGACAAAGAAAAAATTTAATCTAAAAGTCATTCGCAATATTATTCCTATAAAAAGTGTCGATATTGCTATTATGCTTAATAAAAATACAGGATACATAAAAATAAATCGCTTTGCCGAAACAACCTATAAAGAGTTTCAAATTGGTTTAAATAAATTGATAAAACAAGGTGCAAATTCTCTGGTTGTAGATCTTAGAGACAATGGCGGCGGTTATCTTGATCAAGCCGTTTCTATAGCCGATGAATTCCTAAAAGATAAGAAACTCATTGTTTTTACAAAAAATAAGAAAAAACATATCGAAAAAACTTATGCCACAAGCGATGGCGTTTTTGAAAACGGAAAAGTAACTTTATTAATAAATGAAAACTCAGCTTCTGCAAGCGAAATTCTTGCTGGGGCAATACAAGACAACGACAGAGGATTAGTAGTAGGTCGTCGTTCTTTTGGCAAAGGATTGGTACAACGAGAAATGCCTTTCGAAGACGGATCTACAGTTAGACTAACAGTTGCAAGATATTATACACCAACTGGACGTTCTATTCAGAAATCATACAAAGAAGGAAACGAAGAATATTTTAATGAGTTTATGAAACGCTACGAAAATGGCGAATTGTATGCTAAAGACAGCATAAAAATTGCCGATACATTAAAATTTAAAACACCAAAAGGTCGAATTGTATATGGCGGTGGCGGTATTGTACCAGATGTTTTTGTGCCTTTAGAATCTACAAAAGGAAATGAAGTTATTCCTATGATTATGCAATCGGGAATAGTTTCTAATTATGTTTTTAAAGAACTAGATCGACACAGAAACCAGTTTACTAATCTAAATTTTGCTCAGATTATTACTAAGATTGAAGGTTCTGACTTGTATTACAATGAATTCAAAAAAATGATAGAACTTAATAATACTATGATCGATTTAGATTCTAGCAAAAATTACATCAAACGTTATATAGCTGCTGAATTTTGCCGACAATTACTAGGCGAAAGTCAATATTATCAGGTCGTGCTAAAAGATGACACCATGATTAAGGAAGCATTAAAAAACTAAATAGAAAAGCCGAAAAGAACTAACTTTTCGGCTTTTTTCGAGATTACATATAACTCAAAATTTCTTTTTTATAATTGTCATATTCTCCCTGCATGATTAGTCCGTTGTCAAGGAGTTTTTTGTAGTTCTGTAATTTTTCGAACAATTCGTCTTGCGACAAATCAGCTAATTTTTTCTCGGCAGTTGTGTTTGTAGTAGTACTTACTGGCTCAGAAATTGGCTCAAAATACGTTGGTATTGCAGGCATAATTTCGGCAAAGTTAGTTACTTCTTCCGTTTCAAACTCTTCAACAGCTTCTTCTTCATAAGGAATGGTGTCTGCAACGTGAATTTCTTCTTGAGTCGCTACTTCTTCAATAATTGGTGCGATAACTGCTGGATTTTTTATTAGATCCATTTGTTCTTTTGCAAAAGTGTGCAATTTTCTTGCTTGGTTTTTAGGAATATAATCGATGCTAATCACCAATTCGGTTTTAGTCGAAAAAGAAAATTCAGAACCTAAAATATTTTCTTTTACAAAAGCACCAGCAATATCATCCCAATCATAATCGATAAAATCCATAGACAAACCAAGGTTCTTAGGTTTACAAATAATGATTCTTTTGTTAGTCATTACGATACTATCTGGAAAAACAGTAATGGCTGGTTTTTTTTGCACACCAATATAACCTACTTCTTCATTTTTCATTAATAAAGATTCCAATTTAGCTGTGATTTTTTCTATCGCTTTAGGGTCTTGGTCTTCGTTTAGTATTTTCTTTAAATTGTCGATCATGATTTACACTTTTGTATACATTTTATATCGAACAAATATAATCTCAAATTTTCTAATTATCGAAATTCGTTAACAAAATTTATGCTAATTATAAAAATACAAATATTAATTTATCCCAAAATAAAAAACAACACGCTTTACGGTTTCCCGTAAGGATGCGGTTGCTAACTGTATTACTTTTAACCAAAACAGGTATAAATACGGGGTTGTAGCTAAAAAGTGTTTTGTATGTTTGAAAAAATAGGGTTTTGACACAATTGCACCCACAATTAAATGCATTGAGAATAACCTCTCCCTAATTTCAGTGAGAGAAATATACCTAAATCTATTTAAGCAACGCTAAGTAAATAAAAGTATATTTGAAAACGGCAAAACAAAAATAGTCATAGCTCTTTTTTGTTTTGTTGAAATGAAAATAATAAATGATTATATATGTGATTTTAGAGTTGCGTATATTTAAGAGTTAGAGCGAAATGCGCGCTGACCGCACACCTTTCGCTCTAACGACAAGCGCACTTCGCCTAACTAGCGCTTTGCAAAAGCAAAGCCGTCGCAAAGCGCGCTTGTCGTTAGCTGCCATTTTAAAGAACGTCACTATAAACCATGCCTAATTTAATTCCATTTATTGACACGTCCGAATATTATCATTCGGATATAAGACGATATTACGAATTTGAAGAAATAGAAATCAATCTTCCAGCTTTTAAACTTTTTCATTTCGAAGGTTTAGAAAAGGAAAGGGAAATGCATCTTTACTTATTGACTAATAGTAAAGAAGAAAACCTTGCTATTTTACGTTTAGTTGCAGTTGATTTGCATGGAATAACTTATTATCAAATTTGCAAATCTTACTCAATTGTTATTCAGAAAGGCTATGGAGAAACACTTTATAGTTTGTGTTTTAATATTCACAATGGAAGTTTCATATCTGATTACATAAATACTTTACCAGGTTCATACAATCTATGGAAGAAAATTTTAAGAAAAAATCCCAACGCAATAAGATATGATACTAAGAATAATCGAAAATTTCCAATTGATTTAGAAGATGAATTTTTAATATGGGGCGTTCCAAACAGTTTTCTTGAAATTATTTTGCAAACTCAATGGGAAGCAGTAATTTTTGAAAACGAATATGAAGACTTAGATTACGGCGAAAGTGAAGAATCTTATGAAAGTACATTTGTCGACTATCTATCAGAAAATGATAAAATGGAAAGAACGCTGTTATCAGACTTCATAGTTGAAGCGCTGAAAAAAAAGAAAAAAATTAAAGATCGAAGTGATATTGTAATATTAATATAAAAAAACGGCAGCTAACAGCTGTTTCTCGCAATTGCGAATTTTGTTGAAAATTCACGTTTGCGTTTCGCAAGAATTTTTATCTTTAACAGAAAATAATTCGTTCCGAAGTTCGCAACTGACGAGAAGCAGCGGAACGTTGTGCGTAATATTACCCGAACAAACAGAAATCAACAATGAAGAAAACAATTACTCTATCAATTTTACTTTTTACATTTTTTAGTTGTAAAAAAGAGGTACAATTTGATTTGAAAAAACAGAATCAAATGATAGAGTTGAGCGAAAAAATTTTTGCATATAAAAAAATAGACTCTAAAGAGATTCTCAAATTAATAGAAAAAAATTCAACAGAAATTTTCGAAGATACTTCAAAAACAGATTTTACCCCAAGACCTTATATTTATTCAAATTTAGCTGGAAAAACTTTTTTTAAAGTATATGAAAAACCAAAAGGGACAATTTTTGCAATTTCATTTTTTAAAAATAACTCTGAAATAAATACAGCTGAATATTTCGACAATGGACAAATACAATGTCTATTTAAAATTAACAAAAAAGGAATAAAAAACGGAAAATTTAATTGCTTCCACAGAAATGGAAAAATCAGAAAAAGCGGGGAATATTTAAACGATAAAGAAATTGGACTTGAAATTGGCTACGATTCCATTGGAAATAAAACTCACGAATTTGATTACGAAACTATGTAATATCAAAAATAAATACTACGCACAACAGGCGTTTGGCGAGATTGCGAATTTTATGATAAATTCATGTTTACATTTCGCAAGAAATTTTTCTTAGCCGAAAGAACTCGGTTACGAAGTCCGCAACCTCGTGAAGCTTGGGAACGCGTTACATGGTTCACAAAAAATATTGCTAAAATGAACTTCTATTGGATAAAAACACCTCAAATCATCAAACGATTATTTAGTAATCAGGTTTGGGCTATTCCCAATAAGGAAAACAAAATTCACCTCACTTTCGATGATGGTCCAACTCCAGAAATCACCCAATGGGTTTTGAAAATTCTAAAAGAGAACAACATCAAAGCTACTTTTTTTTTAATTGGAAATAATATAGAAAAGCACCCAGAAATTTTTAATAAGGTTGTTAATGAAGGACACAGTATAGGAAATCACACTTTCAATCACAAAAATGGTTGGAAAACCACTACTCCCGATTATATACAAAATGTGGAACTATGCCAAAATCAACTTTTAAATCTAAAATCTAGGATTTTCCGTCCGCCTTACGGCAAAATAAAACCTTCACAATCTAAAAAATTACGGGAATTAGGCTATAAAATAATAATGTGGGATATTCTAACTGCCGATTTTGATGGGAAAATACCTAAAGAAAAATGTCTAGAAAACGCAACACAAAAAGTAACTTCTGGCAGTGTTATTGTCTTTCATGATAGTGTAAAAGCATTTGCAAATTTAGAATACACTTTACCTAAAGCGATTCAAATATTAAAAGAAAAAGGATTTGTGTTTGATGTGATTTCTTAAAATTTATTTACTTTATAGCTATATTTAGCTCAAAACACAAAATTTGTAATTTAAATTTGCTCTTGAACTAAGCTAATAATAGAGTTTGCATCTAGCTCGCCAGATTGTCTCCACATCATTTGTCCGTCTTTGTAAATCATAAGTGTAGGCAACCCTTTTATGCGAAGTGCTTCGGCTAATTCTTGGTTTTTATCAACATCAATTTTTATCACTTTGGCTTTATCACCAAGTGCAGCAGCAACATCCTTAATAACAGGATGCATAGATTGTGAAGATTCATTCCAGTCTGTGTAAAAATCGATTAGAACAGGAACTTGAGCATTTATTAATTCTCCAAACTTTGACATAGTATAATTTTATTAAACTTTGTTATACAAATATAGTGTTTTTAGTATATTAAGATACATTTTGTCCTTTTTTTAGACGAATTACCGTTATTTCTGGCATAATTCCCACTCGACCAGGATAAGCATGAAACCCGAAACCACGATTTACATAAATATATCTTCCTACATTTTCATACAAACCAGCCCATTGTTTGTAAACGTATTGTGCCAAACTCCACTTGAACCAACCTGGAATTTCAATTCCAAATTGCATTCCATGTGTGTGTCCTGATAAGGTTAGTTGGAAGTTTTTTTCGTGATTTTTAATTTCATATTCCCAATGACTTGGATCATGACTCATTAATACTTTAAACTCTTCTTTCGTAAGATTTTGAGCAGCTTTGTTTAAATCGCCCGCTTGTTTAAAATTATGTCCCCAATTTTCAACTCCTACTAACGCAAATTTATCATCTCCTTTATGAATAAATTTATGTTCATTCAATAATAAATCGAAACCTATTTGACCATATAATTTTTTGATAGCTACAAAATTTTCTTCTTTCGCTTCCGCAGATGGCCAATCTAGATATTCGCCATAATCATGATTTCCTAACACGGAATATTTTCCATATTTGTGTTCTTTGATCTTGTTAAAGGTTTCAATCCATGGATGCATTTCTGTAGCAAATGTATTTACAATGTCACCTGTAAATAAAATCATATCCGAATTTTGCTCATTTACTAAATCGATAGCATAACTTATTTTTTCTGGATTATCAAAACTTCCACTATGTACATCGGATATTTGGGTTATTGTAAAGCCATCGAAAGCATCAGGTAAATCAGGAAAAAAGATATTTTGTTTTATTACTTTGTAGTTGTATTTCCCAATGGTCATTCCGTAAATTAAGGACAAAAATGGAACAGCCGCCAATCCTAATCCTACTTGACTAACAAATTTTCGTCTTGAGGCTAAAAATGTTGTATTGCTGTCGTTATTAATAAAGTAATTTACTGCGCCAGAACCCACTCTAAAAATATCCTCACCAAACATAAATAATGTTAAGATAATTTTTGGAATAAAAACTAGTAAAAATAGCCCCATTGTAAATAAGGTTTGTCTTGTTTGCCCAACGCTTCTATCAAATTTTGTGAATGAATAGAGCAGAAAAACAAAAACTAACAAGCTAATAACTTGATAACTTATTAAAATCCATTTTATTTTTATTAGCGATTTTATAGCTTGAAAAGCATAAAATTCTATAAATAAAAGGAGTACAGTTATAAATAATAAACGAAGAATCATTTTGAATAAATTTTAAGCAAAATAACAAAGAAAGTTAGAGCAAATAGTTAATGTTAATCAAATTTTAACTTAAAATTTTCTTCCTTTCCAACTGTAACTTCCAAAAAAAGAATAAATCCCAACCGAAACACAAAATATAGGGTAAAATAAACTACCAAAGATAAGGTGACTTAACTTTGTTTTAAAAAAAGTACTGGTTTTATATAGCAAAACGAAATCGATAAAAAATTTGGACAATAAGAGTAATAAAAAATAATCAAGGCGCATTATTCCTAATAGAAAAAATCCAAAAGAAAAAATCCAAAAAAGATTCATTACTAAAACAGAAACACCCAATTGCTTGCTGTATAAACTATTATAATTTCCTGTTTTACTAGCCCAGCGAACCCTTTGATAAAACAAATCCTTCCAAGTACTTTCTGTTTTTGTTTGCACAATTGCCGAATCCGATTTTAAGAAATACACCTTATTTTTATCTTTCTGAATGGCTTTTTGCAATAAAAAAACATCGTCTCCGCTAGCAATATTATCATTTCCATCAAAACCATTTAGTTCAAAAAAAAATGCTTTTTGATAACAAAAATTAGCACCATTGCACATAAACGCTTGTCCGTTCCCGAAGCTTCCTATCGTTGTGCCTTGCAAACTCAAAAAATCCAATTGCTGGAATGCATCTAAAAAACGAGTAGTTGCTTTATTAAAAACACCAGCAGCTATCATTTTAGGATTATTTTTCTGAATAAAATCATCAAAAGCGTTGAGCCAATTTTCTGGAACTAAACAATCGGCATCTGTCGTAATAATCCATTCATTTTTAGCAAGAGCAATTGCTGTGTTTATAGCGTCTTTTTTTGGCGAATTTGAAAGACGAATGTTAGGTGTTATTACAATTCGTAATTCATAATTCGTAATTCGTAATTCTTCATCAGAATCATCATCAACTAAAATCACTTCAAATAAATCATTCGGATAATTTAATTTTTCAATTGATGAGAGGAGCTTTGGCAAGTTTTCCTGTTCATTTCTAAACGGAACAATAATCGAAAATTTTGTTTTTGATGGCAAATTCTCATTTTTAAAAGATTTCACTTTCGTAAAGCCATAAATTAACCAGATGATATTCCCTAAATACCAAATCGTAATATAAACAAAAAGGTAATTTAGGATTTCCATTGTGTCTTGAAATTTAAAACATAGAAACTACCTATAATTACTGGAATAACCACATTTAGAAACCACATCAGTGTGGTTACAAAAACAACAATCCATTCATTTACGCCCAATAAAGAGAAAAAGTAAACAGCAACACTGCCTTTTACAGCAAAATCTAAAAACTGGAAACTAGGCAACGACGAAGCCAAAAAATAAACGGTTGCAATGGTTGCCATGAGTGTAAAATAAGGCAAGTGAACATCGAAAGCGACGAACAAAAAATAATATTGATGCGAAAATATAAGATAACGAGCAATTCCTAGTAAAGTGTTTTTTTGATGAATGCTTTTTGGAATTTCATTAATTTTAGACATTAACTTTTCGAGAGAATATCCTTTTACTTTTATTTTTTTGGAAAGAAAAGCCAAAACCCAAAACCCAAAAGTGAAAAGTGAAATTACCAAAACCCAAAATCTATAACCCAAAATAAAAAGACCAATTGTTCCCAAAAAAACGGTCAAAATTAATTGTATTCCGTTGCACAGAAGATTTAGAAATACGCTTTTTTTAGTTTTGTCTTTTTCAAAATACAAAGCTTTTCCTGCATATTCTCCAATGCCGTTTGGCGTAAAAATTCCAGCAGTAAGTGAAGCTAAAACTTGTTTGGTTGCTTCGCCAATTGTAATTTTTTTGAAAGAATAAACTAAATTTTTCCATTTCAAAATCTCAAGAAAGCGATTAGCAAAACTCAAAAATAGTATAAAAATGATTCCGCCAACAGACTGATTTTTTTTAAATAAAACAATAAATTTATTCCAATCTAATTTGTCGTTGGTTGCTAATTGGTTATAAATAAAATAAAATGCACCAACAACAATCAAAAGTTTGATGGCAAGTATGAGGAATTGTTTAGCTTTGTGAGAAATTGAAATCATTGGTGCAAAGAAACAAAACTTTGAACTTTAAACTTTAAACTTTCAAATAAAACATTGGCAAACGAACGTATCATATTAGGAATCGACCCAGGAACAACCATTATGGGTTTCGGGCTCATAAAAGTCATTAATAAAAAAATGGAGTTTCTGCAACTCAACGAATTAATACTAAGCAAATACGACAACCACTATCAGAAACTAAAAGTGATTTTCGAACGTACTATCGAATTAATTGACACGCACAATCCTGACGAAATTGCCATTGAAGCACCGTTCTTTGGCAAAAATGTACAATCGATGCTCAAATTAGGACGAGCACAAGGAGTTGCTATGGCAGCAGGACTTTCGAGAGATATTCCCATTACCGAATACGAACCCAAGAAAATAAAAATGGCGATTACTGGAAATGGAAATGCCAGCAAAGAGCAAGTAGCAAAAATGTTACAACAATTGTTAGGGCTAAAAGAATTACCCAAAAACCTTGATAGTACCGATGGTTTGGCAGCCGCAGTTTGTCATTTTTTCAACTCTGGAAAAGTAGTTGGCACGACAAGTTATACAGGTTGGGACGCTTTTGTAAAACAAAATGAAGAACGAGTAAAAAAATAGTGATCAGTGTTCAGTTTTTTAGTAATCAGTGATAGATTCGATTGCTATTTTAGTGTTCAATTTAAAATAAAAAAGATGATATTTCAGGATTTATTTGCTTATAAAAAATCTTTTTCACTAGCGATGAGGATTTTTGAGATTACAAAATCATTTCCTAAAGAGGAGATTTATTCTCTTACAGATCAAATTAGGAGAAGTTCAAGAAGTGTTCCTGTTACTATAGCTGAAGCATATAGAAAACGTATTTATCCAAAACATTTTTATAGCAAATTAACCGATTCTGACGGAGAGAATTCCGAAACTCAAGTTTGGTTAGACTTTGCTTTTTCGTGTAAATACATTTCAAATGATGTATATCAAGAATTGGTTTCTGAAAGTATTGAAATTGGAAAGCTAATAAATTATATGTTGCTAAATCCTGAAAAATTTGGAGTAAAGAAGGAGTGAAAGTAGTGGTCAGTATTCAGATTTTTAGTTTTCAGTGATGGATTCGATTGTTTTTTAGTCGTCACTGAACACTTTTTATAATCACAAAAAACGGAATACTAAAAATCTGATTACTGAACACTTTTTTATAAGCATAACAAACTGAATACTAAAAATCTGACCACTAACCATGAGCGGCATCTACATCCATATTCCTTTTTGCAAGCAGGCTTGTCATTACTGTGATTTTCATTTTTCGACTTCGTTGAAGAAGAAAGACGAGATGGTTTTGGCTATTGCCAAAGAAATAGAAATGCGCAAAAATGAATCTGCAAACGACCTGATAGAAACCATTTATTTTGGTGGAGGAACACCTTCTATATTGAATATTTTAGATTTAAAGTTTTTGATTGACGAAGTTTATAAACATTATAAAATTACTGAAAATCCAGAAATCACAATAGAAGCCAACCCCGATGATTTGTCTGAAAATCGAATTATCGAATTATCAAACAATCGAATTAATCGACTCAGTATAGGAATTCAGTCTTTTTTTGAAGAAGATTTGCACTTGATGAATCGCGCTCACAATTCGGCGGAAGCCAAAAAATGTTTGGAAATGGCCACACAATATTTTGATAATATTTCGGTCGATTTAATATACGGAACGCCGGGTATGAGTAACGAAAAATGGTTGCGAAATATTCAGATTGCTTTAGATTTGAATATTCCACACATTTCGAGTTACGCTTTAACGGTCGAACCTAAAACCGCTTTGCACAAGTTTATTAAAGACGGAATTATTTCGCAGCCAGATGATGCGGTGGCTCATGAGCAATTTTTGATACTGGTTGACACTTTAGAAGAAAATAAATTCATTCATTATGAATTGTCTAATTTCGGGAAAGAGAATTATTTTTCTAGAAACAATTCGGCGTATTGGTTGGGCAAAAAATACATAGGAATTGGTCCTTCGGCACACAGTTACGACGGAAAAAATCGAAGTTGGAATGTATCTAACAATGCAATTTATTTAAAATCAATATCCGAAAATATATTGCCTTCAGAAACCGAAATTTTATCGGAAACAGACCGATACAACGAATATATAATGACTGGTTTGCGGACTATTTGGGGCGTTGATTTAAGCAAAATTGAAAATGAATTTGGAGAGAAATACTATAATTATTTGATGCAAAATGCGCAAAAATACTTAGATAATGCAAAACTTATTTTAAAAAATAATGTTTTACGAACAACTAGAAAAGGAAAATTCTTTTGTGATGGAATTGCATCAGACTTATTTTACTTAAATTTGGAAGAATAAAAATTAACTGCAAACAAAGTGTTTCGCAAAGAGACAAAACTTTGTTTTAGTTACAAACACTAAAAAAAACAGTACACAATGAATATCTTAAAAAAATTACTGGGAGTACTAATAATTCTTTTTGCATTTTTGCTGTCTTGCGGATTTATATATGCTCTTAAACATACTTTTTTAAAAAGCAGAAGAAAATTTGAAGTAGGAGAAATAGGAGCCCCAGGTTATGCTATTGGCTTTATAATATGTTTTGGTCTCTGTGTTGTCATAGTTTACTTTTTGTTAAGATTGAGCTTAAAATTGTTGCGAAATAAAAACAACAATTTGGGACCAATTAGCTAAATTGAACCTAAAAATTAGTTGTGTCAGTCGCTAATGGCTTTTGAAATATGGCTGGGTCAGTGATTATTTTAAAAATACTCCGATAATTCAAAGTTTGTCGTATGTTTGTTATTAAGTGGTGGCGTTTTGCACCACTGACTGAAAGCCGTGGAAGAACTCTGCAAAAACCTTTTTAACTCAGCAGTTAGAAAAAAATGAAAGCAATAATAAACAATCAAGAAATAAACTTATCAAAACCCATTGATATTTCTATTCCGTTAACCAACACGGACGAGAATCCTATCGCTTGGTATCTCGACAAACCCGAAATAGCACCTGTAAAAGTAGGCGATTGGATTGGGAAAGTTTCGGAAGGAAAATCATCTACAAATTTCAATAATATATATTTCAATCCGCACGGACACGGAACGCATACCGAGTGTTTGGGACATATAACCAGAGATTTTTATAGCATCAATAAATGTTTGAAACAGTTTTTCTTTACTACTGAATTAATTTCGGTCGAGCCAAAAACAATCAATGGCGATTTAGTGATTACCAAAGAACAAATCAAAAATGCTTTAAATAATAAAACGCCTGATGCTATTGTTATTAGAACTTTACCCAATGTAGAAGGCAAAAAGCACAAAAAATACTCACATACCAATCCGCCGTATTTGGCTGAAGACGCAGCAATTTTCATTCGAGAAATCGGAATCCAACATTTGCTAATCGATTTGCCAAGTGTAGATCGAGAAGAAGACGAAGGGAAATTATTGGCTCACAAAGCTTTTTGGAATGTAAAGGATGTCAATAATCTGAATAAAGATGCTAGACTCAATTGCACGATTACCGAAATGATTTTTGTGGACAATAAAATTTCCGACGGAAGTTACATACTAAACCTACAAATCGCCTCGTTTGAGAATGATGCCAGTCCGAGTAAACCAATTCTTTATTCTATTTTGAATGTTGAATGATTTTCAATTTATAATTCATCATTTATAATAATTTTTATGATAACCGTTTCTACAGATAAAAACAAACTAGATGTCCCGTTCATTCAAAATTTTTTGAAAGATGTGTATTGGGCTGCCGGAAGAACAATTGAAGAAGTACAAACCACAATTAATAGTTCATTTTGCTTCGGAATTTATCTCGATGACAAGCAAATTGGTTTCTGTCGAGTAATTACCGATTATGTTATTTTTGCTTATGTGATGGATGTTTTTATTACTGAAGAGTATCGAGGAAAAGGTTATTCGTCGATTCTTATAGAAAAAATGATGAATGAACCAAAACTGAAAGAAGTCAAAATTTGGCGATTGGCAACTTCAGACGCACATTTTTTGTATGAAAAATTTGGATTCAATGCTTTGGCAACACCAGAAAAAATGATGGAGAAAATTATAAAATAGAAACATGAATATTCAACAATTATACGAATTTTGTCAAGCTAAAAAAGGCGTTACTGAACATTTTCCTTTCGACGAAGACACATTAGTATTTAAAGTGGGTGGAAAAATGTTTTGTTTGGCTTCGTTAAAAGGATTCGAAAACGGAAATCCTTCTTTAAATTTGAAATGTGATCCTGAAAAATCACTCGAACTTCGGGCAGAATACGAAGCCATTAAACCTGGTTATCACATGAGTAAAGTGCACTGGAATACTATTGATTTAAATAAAGACGTTTCTAATAAAATGTTATGCGAATTGATAAATCATTCCTACGATTTGGTTTTTAAAAGTTTGACTAAAAAAATTCAAAACGAAATTCAAAACGAAATTCAAAACGAAATTCAAAAGTAAATAAA
>NZ_JBDTQE010000018.1:0-39938 GCF_039932285.1 Flavobacterium sp. | reverse complement strand
CTTTAGGTTTGTCTTTTAAATTAGAATTTTGTGAAAAACTAAAATTGTAAGACATTAAAAGAATGATTGGGAGTAAAAATTTCATGGATATTTAAATTTTGTATAGCTTTTAGATATGTTTGACAATCTACTTTTTCTAATCTTCTCAATCGTGTTTTTTACAAAAGTTTTGTCACTAAGAAACCAACCTTGAGATAGTAAAAAAGCAGAAAAAATAAGCAATAAACATTCTTTTTCATTTTTACAAATATTATAGAAACTATACTTTTCTAATCTTAATCAGTGGTGTTTTCGCAATAGATAAGTTTAAATCGGAAGCAAAAGTAAGTTTGTGAATAATGATTAAGGTGGCTTTTTCGTTGCTCATTATAACATCATACACATCTTGAGGAATCTTATTTCCTTTAATTTCAAAACTATCTAAAAAATCACCATTATTGTTTGATAAATACAGTCGGAAACCTGTTACGGAAATATTGTAATCCAATAGAAAATCGATCAGTTTAAACGAAATTTCAGCGTTTAAAAGTTCTTTAGCGGGTATGTCAATGGTACAATCTCCATTGATACATCCTTTTTGGTTGACTAATATTGCGGCGTGAGGTAACTCTTTTGTTCTAAAAATATGTTCTTCAACAACCTTTGTCGTATCAGATGTTTCGATTTCTACTAAAACTTTAATATCTTTTCCTGATTTTGGTTGAATGTAGTAACTGCCATCATTTTTTTGAAAAACAGATTCACCTTTTATCTTATATGATTTTAAATTATTGACATTAACGGAAATAGGATTTGAAATTCCTCTATAAACAATATTTAATTTGTTTAATGAAATCAATGAGAGATTGGGTTTTGAAACAGAAATGGAGTCATTTTGAGCAAAAATAGATACTGAAAATAGTAATAAAAGCAATAATTTTTTCATCGTAAATAGTGTTTTTTATTGCCGTTTTTAATTAAAGGAGAAGTTTCAAACCGTTATGGGTTTTAATTTTTACTCGAAATGACAATTGTGGTGAAAAATACTAATTTTTTATTTCTTTTCAATCTTCTCAATCGTGTTTTTTACGAAAGTTTTATCGCTAGGAAACCAACCTTGAGATAGTAAAAATGCACCAAAAACAATCAATAAAATACTGCTTATTTTTTTTATCTTAATAATATTTGTGGTCGTAAGTTTGCTACGTAATTGTTTTGCTAATAGTATTTTACCAATATCGGTGGCGATATAAGTTACAATTACAGTGGTAAAAAACCAAATAACATTAGACAATTCCATGTGCATTTTAGGCACAAAAGTAATAATGATTAGCAACCAAAAACCCAAAACTCCTATGTTGATAAAATTGAGTAAAAATCCTTTTATAAATAAGTTTAAATAGTCTTTTTTAATCAATTCGACCGCTTCGTCTTCATTTTCTGCTTTATGTACTTTACGAAGCTTAAAATAAGAAATTAGCCCATATGTTACCATGATAATTCCGCCAAAAATAAACAAAGCTGGATCGTCTTTTAAACTCTGAATTAATCTATAGCTTCCTAAATAAGCTACACCTATAAAAAAAATATCTGCTAAAATAACGCCTAAATCAAACATTAATGCGGCACGAAATCCTTTTGTTATACTAATTTCTAGCAATACAAAAAAAACAGGTCCTATCATGAAACTTAAAAATATTCCTAATGGGATTCCGTTGCCTAAAATATATTGAATCATAAAGTTTTTTTAATTAATATTCCGATGACGCAAGTTAAAATTTAAAATTTAAAATAACTATCGTTTACTTATTAGAATATGTCCGCCTAAAACTTTTTTCTCATTGACTTGTTTTGGGTTTCCGTATATAGTAATTGTACCACCAGCTCTTGTTTTTGCATCTACTAAATCAGTAGCATATATATCGGCAAATCCTCCTGCATTTACAGAAACTGTAGTTTGAGAAGTAATACATTTTTCTGCTTCTAGTTTTCCTCCAGAGTTAGTAACGGCATCTAAATTTTGTGCTTTTCCTGATAATTTTATAACAGAACCATTAGATGATTTTACAGTAATTCTTTGTGCATCGACAATTACTTTTATTTGAGCTCCTTCTTTTGCTATTAGACTAAAATCTAATGCTTTAATTTCGGTATCACAAGAAACATAAGAACCTTCATTGGCTTCTAATCCTTCTAATTTTGTAAAATAAACACGTGCAACTAAGTCTTCTCCTTTTAAGAAACTACCTATTGGAAGTCTAATCTTCAACTCGCCGTTGTTGTTTATAAGTTCGGCTTCATTTTCAAATTTTCCTTTTAGTTCTATTTTATTTTCAGTTGATTGTATCAATTGAACTGAAATTTTATCGAAAGCTGTAACCTTAGTAAAATCACCAACATTTTTTGTTACTTGTGCTGAAATTAAATTAGTTACCACTAAAAATGGAATTATAAATAATTTTTTCATATTTATTCTTTTCTTCTTAAAAAATTAAAATCCAATTGTTTCTTAACTAAATCGGCATTTTTTACTTTAACCCAAACTTCGTCACCCAATTGTAATAAAGATTTAGAAATTTCGCCAACCAAAGCATATTGTTTTTCATCGAAAGTGTAATAATCATCTTTTATATCACGAATACGAACCATTCCTTCGCATTTGTTTTCAATGATTTCTACATAAATTCCCCATTCGGTTACACCAGAAATAACACCTAAAAACTCTTGATCTTGGTGATTTTGCATATATTTTACCTGCATATACTTAATAGAATCACGTTCAGCATTAGTAGCTAAACTTTCCATATTGGATGTATGTTGGCATTTTGTTTCGTACGTTTCTTGATCGACAGATTTTCCTCCGTCAAGGTAATACTGCAACAAACGATGTACCATAACGTCTGGATAACGACGAATTGGTGAAGTAAAATGTGAATAATAATCGAAAGCTAAACCATAATGACCAATATTATCAGTCGAATATTTGGCTTTACTCATCGTTCTAATCGCCAAAGTATCTATTAGATTTTGCTCTTTTTTCCCGTTTACTTCTTCCATTAAAGCATTCAAAGATTTAGAAATTTCACCACCTCTAAAATCTATTTTGTAACCAAATTTTGCAATAACAGCTTGCATGGCAAACAATTTATCTTCATTTGGTTCGTCGTGAATTCTATAAATAAAAGTTTTCTTTTGTTTACCAATATATTCGGCTACTTTTCTGTTGGCTAGCAACATAAATTCTTCAATCAAATGATTAGCATCTTTAGAAACTTTAAAAAAGACACCTTCTGGTTCTCCATCTTCACTTAAGTTGAATTTTACTTCTACTTTATCAAAAGAAATAGCACCGTCATTCATACGTTTGCGACGCATAATTTTTGCTAAATCATCTAGTTTTAAAGTGGCTGCTACAATTTCGTCAGAAACTACATAAGAACTTCCTGTAATAGAAATATCTACTGGAATAGTATTGTCTTTGGTTTCTATAATATATTGCGCTTCTTCGTAAGCAAAACGTTGGTTAGAATCGATTACTGTTCTTCCAAACCATTGGTTAATAACTGTTGCTTTTTCATCTATTTCAAAAATAGCGGAGAACGTATATTTCTCTTCATTTGGTCGTAATGAACAAGCAAAATTTGATAAAACTTCAGGTAACATAGGTACAACTCTATCTACTAAATAAACGGAAGTTGCGCGTTGATAAGCTTCGTCATCTAAAATTGTTCCTTCTTCAAGATAATGAGAAACATCGGCAATGTGAATTCCTATTTCGTAATTTCCATTATCTAATTTTTTAAACGAAAGTGCATCATCAAAATCTTTAGCATCTTTTGGATCGATAGTAAAAGTTAATGTATCT
Organism: Flavobacterium sp.; assembly: GCF_039932285.1. Classification (GTDB taxonomy): domain Bacteria; phylum Bacteroidota; class Bacteroidia; order Flavobacteriales; family Flavobacteriaceae; genus Flavobacterium. Next base: position 36,094 of record NZ_JBDTQE010000018.1, on the reverse strand, counting down.
CGCATATCGCGACGTTTTGCAATTTCATCTTCTTGAATAGAAGTATCTATTTTTTGAGCAAAAACTTCTACTTCAACAGGAAATTCAGCTGGTAAACCATATTCAGCAAGAATAGCATGAATTTCGGTATTATGTTCTCCTGGTTTTCCTAAAACTTTAGTTACCGTTCCAAAAGGAGAATCAGCTTTTTTAGGCCAATCTTCTATATGTACTAAAACTACGTCACCTTGTTCTGCTTCTCCAATTTTTGCTAACGGAATAAAAATATCGGTGTACATTTTAGGATTTGCAGTGCTTACAAAGGCAAAATTCTTCTGAATGTCTATAACTCCTACAAAATCTGTTTTAGCTCGTTCTACGACTTCTATAACTTCTCCTTCAGGGCGTTTTCCTTTTCTTCTGTTATACACATAAACTTTTACAATGTCTTTGTCTAAAGCATGGTTTAAGTTATTGGTCGGAATAAAAACATCTTCTCCAAAATCAGGACATATAAAATAAGCTGTTTTACGAGAAGTCATGTCTATTTTTCCTTCGTAATAGTCTTGCGAAATCCCTTTTACTAGATATTTTCCAGGTTCGGTTTCGATAATCTTTTTTTGTTGCGCCAGAATTTTTAAATCCTTAATAATTTCATTTCTACTCTTAGTATCATCTACTTCGAGAAGTGCTGAAATTTGTTTATAATTAAAAGGTTTATTCGCGTTTTGTGATAGTACTTTTAAAATCTTTGTTGAGAAATCTTTCTCATTTTTTCCAAACTTTTTTGGCATTTTACTCATAATTCATTTTTATAAAGTTGAAATTTACGAATAAGATATTAGATTTCAGAATTTAGGTTTCATATTTAAATAAAATATAACTTTTAATATTTTTAAAAGTTGTCAACATTTATTAAATATAACAAAAAGAAAATTTAAATTTAAATTATTTATTAGTGGTTATTATAGCGTGTTAATAGTTACTATAAATTATAAAAAATAAAGGTTAAATATTACTTTACGTTTTTTATAATGACTTATGAACATACTTTTTTATAATTATATATTTGATTTTAAAGTGATTTTGAAACTTTGTTAACATAAGTTGAAAACTAAAAATTAAATACAATTGTAAATAAGATTTTATTCAATTTTTGTTAATAAACTTCAATTTTGTATTGATAACTTTTATAAAAAAACACCAAACTAAATTAGGATTTTCATTCTTGGTTTTGGATTACAATTTATTATTAAACTTCCAAAAAAAACTTCTGAAATTCTATCTAAAGTTGTCAACAAAAGTTGTTAAGTTATTGTTAACTGAATATCAAGGAATTGCGTTTGGTTGTTAACAATGTAAATTTTTAACATAAATATTACAATAATAACTGATTTACAGCATATTATGGTATTTTATATTTTCGTTGAATAAACGAATCAACAAAGAAGCAAATCTACAATTCTTTCCTTAAATTTGTAACCACAAAACACAACTACAATGAAAATATCGATAGGAAATGATCACGCAGGACCAGATTACAAAAAAGCAATTGTTCAGTTTTTAGAATCAAAAGGACATAGTATAACAAACCACGGAACAGATACTTTAGATAGTGTCGATTACCCGGATTTTGGTCATAAAGTGGCTGCTGATGTTTCTGAAGGAAAAGCAGATTTTGGTATTATCATCTGCGGAAGCGGAAACGGAATTGCAATGTCGGCAAACAAACACCAAGGAATTCGTGCCGCTTTGTGTTGGATAAAAGAAATTGCTGCCTTAGCGCGCCAACATAATGATGCTAATATTATAAGTATTCCTGCAAGATATACTTCGATTCCCCAAGCTATAGAAATGGTAGATACATTTTTAAACACCGATTTCGAAGGCGGAAGACATGCTATAAGAGTGGGAAAAATTAGCTGTTAATTTAGATGATTCGATTGTTGGATTATTAGATAATTCGACTATTAGATAATCTAACAATCCAATAATCTAACAATCTAAAATGTCTCACAATCACAACCATTCTCACCACGAAGTACAAGGTAAAAACCTTTTATTTTCGATAGTTTTAAATATTGTAATTACAGTGGCACAAGTTATTGGCGGCATTCTTTCGGGAAGTTTAGCCTTAATTTCTGATGCATTGCATAATTTTTCTGATGTTTTAACCTTAATTTTTAGTTACATTGCTAATGTTTTATCAAAAAAGAAAGCTTCGTTAGACCAGACTTTTGGTTACAAAAGAGCGGAACTTATTGCCGCTTTTGTAAATTCAATCACATTGATTGTAGTGGCAATATATTTAATTTTTGAAGCTTCAGATCGTTTTTTGAATCCTCATGCGATTAAATCTAATTTGGTTATTTGGATGTCTGTTTTAGGAATTGTTGTTAATGGTATTTCGGCATTAATGCTCAAAAAAGATGCCGATCACAATATAAATATGAAATCGGCTTATATTCATCTTTTTACCGATATGATGGCTTCTGTGGCTGTTCTGGTCGGCGGAATTCTAATGAAAATATATCAAATTTATTGGATAGATAGCGTTTTAACTTTAGCTATTGCCGTTTATTTAATTTATGTTGGTTATGATTTATTGAAAGAATCTACAAAAATGTTGATGCTTTTTACGCCGTCAAATATTGATATTCAAGAATTGGTTGGAGAAGTTCATAAAATTTCAGGTAATAACAAATTATATCATATTCACGTTTGGCATCTTAATGACCACGAATTGCATCTCGAAGCACATTTAGATTGTTCTGAAGATATAAAAATGAGCGAATTTAATATTGTATTAGAAAAAATCGAAATTGTTTTATTGGAGAAATTTAATATCAATCATATTAATATCCAACCAGAGTTTCAGAAAGAAGATTCAAAGGATTTTATAGTTCAGGATTAAAAGTTTACTCAAACTTTTTAAAGGTAGGATTTGAACATCTTAAGTTTTAAAATTAATGATTAAAAATCAAATAGATACAGTTACTATTATCTATTTTTGCGCAAAATTTCGAAATAAATGAAAAAATATCTACTCTTATTTTTATTTTCTACAACAGTATTTTATTCCCAAGAAAAATCCAAAATAATTTATAGTAACGAAACTGTTGTTATCAATTCTGGTAAGACATTAGAGATAGAAACTTTCACATCAGAAAGGCGTGCTATTTCCAAGAGTAAGAACACTGAGGAATACAGTATTCGTGTTCCGTTTGATAGTTTTAACGAAGTTTCTAATATAAAAGGCTTCACTTTTATTATTAAAACAAACAAACAAAAGGAATTAAACTCTTCTATGATTGGTACTTTTGACGCCGAACAAGAAAATATTTTCAAGAGTGACAATAAGTTCAAATATTTCGTGCTTCCAGAGGTAGAAGATAATTCTATAATTGAGTTTTCGTATAAAAATAAACTCAAACAACCACGTTTTTTGTCCTCGTTTCGATTTCAAAATCCCATCAAAACACAATCGTCAAAGCTTCAGATACGATGTCAATCCACGACGGAAATTGGTTATAAAATTTTTGGAAATCATCAAGACAAAATTGTTTTTAGCAAAACCAAAGACGGAAACTTAGATGTTTATACTTGGGAAGCTACCAATATCCCTGAATTTGAAGGTGAGAAAGGAATGCCAAGTTCAATTTATTTCATGCCCCATATCATATATTATATCAAAAGTTATGAAAAAGACGGAAAAAAAGAAGAATTATTGGGTACGCCAGAATTGTTGTATAAATGGTATTATTCGTTGCTAAAAGACATTAACAAAACAGATCAAACTAACCTAAAAAATAAAGTAGTAGAGTTAATAAAAGACAAAACAACCGATTTTGAAAAAGCAAAAACCATCTACCGATGGGTGCAACAAAATATGCACTATGTAGCTTTTGAAAACGGAATGGGTGGTTTTGTGCCTAGAGAAGCTGCAACTATTTTTGAGAAATTCTATGGTGATTGCAAAGATATGGCCAATATCTTGAACGAGATGTTGCATTATGCAAAAATTGATTCCCACCTTACCTGGATAGGAACACGTCATAAGCCATACACTTATGAAGATGTTCCGACTCCACAAGTGGACAATCATATGATTACAAATGCGGTTATCGATGGCAAAAGTTATTTTCTGGATGCTACCGACAAGTTTTGTCCGTTTCCATATCCATCAGCAATGATTCAAGGTAAAGAGGGGTTGATTGGCCTATCTGAAACGGAGTTTAAAATCGAAAAAGTTCCAGAAGTAGCTCCGAATATGAATAAAATTGTTATTTCGATGAAATTGAATATCGCCAATACAGATGTTGTTGGTGAGGCAAACGCCACAATTTCGGGGTTGAACAAAAGCGATTTATTGAACCAACTTTCAGCTTATAATCAAAAAGAAATCGAGATTTGGAAAAACACAATCATTGCTAATAATCAAAAAATTGAATTAGAAATCAAAGAATTGCAAAAAAATGATTACCAAGAATTGCCCTCCAAAGCGATTTTTAAACTAAAACTAGAAAATGCTATAAAGGATGTAAATGGCAAATTGTTATTGAAGCCCATATTGCTTTTTCCTTTGAAAGAAGACGCAATAGACATCGAAAAACGTAAGCTGTCTATAGAAAACGATTTTGCATATAGCTACGAAATCCAATATGAATATGAATTGCCATTGGATTCAAAAATAGAATTTTTGCCTGAAAACGCCAAAAACGAGAATGATTTAGGCAGTTTTGACATTCAATATAAGGTTTCAAAAAACACCATAACAGTAACCCAAAAAATAGCATCCAAAAAGTTATTACTAGAACTCAAAGATTTTGTGCCTTGGAATTCTTTTATAAAAACAATAAATAAACAATACAATCAATCTATAATTTTTACAAAATGATAAAAAAAGTCACCTTATTTGTTGTTCTATTATTTTCGTTTCTAGGTTATTCACAAGAAATAAAAAGTTATACTTGGGATGAAAAACCAATTTTCAAAACTATTCCAGAAGAATACAAAAATCAACCAGCAGTAGTGTTATTTGACAAACGTTGGATTCACACACGTGTTGGAGGTTATTCTTTTGCAAGTTTTGTAATGAACCATTTTGCTATAAAAATCAATAAAGCTGAAGAAATAAACAAATACAATAAAATAAAAGCCGAAGATAATGGATACATTCGTGATGTTCGCGATTTCCATGCTCGAATTATAAAACAAAATGGCGAAATCAAGGTTTTACCTCAAGACAAAATCATAGAAACTGAATCTGAAAAAGTAAAATCGATTGTTTTTGAAGGGGTAGAAGCAGGCGATATTTTGGAATATTATTTTATTATAAAAGAAAACCCAAATTCTTATGGCGTAGAAATTTTTCAGAAAGAAATTCCCGTTTTGTACGCCGAATTTTCTACAACTGCGTCTGGTGTAACTTTTGATACTTATGCTTCTTCGGAGTTTAAAAAAACAGAAATAAACAGCAAAAATAAATTGTCGACAACTAATATTGCACCATATAAAGAAGAAGCAAATGCTAAAAACCTAAAGAATTTGGTAAAACTTATTTATACAGTTCAAACACCACAGATGCCCAGTAAAAATTGGAGTGCTTTTTTTTCACAATATTTTAAAAAGCCATCTTTTCAGTATTTCAAAAAAAACCAAGCTAGAGAATTTATAGAAAAACTAAATGTAGGAACAATTAGCACAGAAGAAAAATTACTCAAAATAGATGAATACATCAAAGAAAATTTCGATTTTGTTTGGAGAGGAGAAACGGCAAAAAAAGTTACTAATTTAAGCGATGGTAAACAAAAATTGAAAGCTAGTGATGTTTTTGACCTCTATGGTTTTACATTAAAAGAACTCAAAATTCCTTACCAAGTAGTTGTTGGAATGTCACGTTTTTTAGGCGAAGTAGATAGCGAAAAATATGTTTCGCCATTTGATCACGAGTTTATGTATTATATTCCTGAAACACAAAAATATCTTTCCCCGTATGAAAAATACTTATCTTATGGCTGTCCAATGTATGAAGTACAAGGATCTAAATCAAAGAATTATCATGTGGATGAAAAACAAAATGTCGTATCTGATGAGGTTTTTCCGATTGCTTTAGCAGAATATACTGTAAATAAAACCCAAAGTACGATTTCACTTTCTGAAGATTTAATGACTTCAACTATCGAAAAAGTGTATTCAAACTCAGGTTATGAAGGACAATTGAACAGAAACGTAATAAAGTACCTTAAAGAAGATAAGGAAGAAAAAAATGTTTTAGAATACCTTCAAAAAAGAATTTTTGGCGAAGATCTAGGTATAAAAATCGTAAGTTATACGTTAGAGAATCAAGAATTCAGAAACAATTACACAAACACACCTTATGTTGTAAATGTTAAGGCTGAAGCTAAAGAAACATTGACCGAAAATGCTGGAAATCTACTACTAGTAAATCTTGGAAAAATTATAGGAAAACAAACTAATTTGTATCAAGAAACCGACCGAAAATGGGATGTGGATTTGGCTTTTGCAAAAACTTATATTCACAAAATAATTTTTAACATTCCTGTTGGATTTGAGGTAGAAAGTTTTAAAGATTTTATAATTGATAAAAAAATGAGTGGAGACGAAGACAAAAATTGTTATTTTAAATCTTCAGCAAAAATAGAAGGAAATCAATTAATTATTGAAGCTTTTGAAATTTATAAAGCTATTAATTATCCTAAAGAAAAGTATCAAGAATACAGAAATGTGATTAATGCTTCGTCTGACTTTACAAAAGCCTCTGTGGTTTTGAAACCAAAAAAATAATTTTTTAGTATTTTAAAATTTAATCACACAATCCTAAAATTCAGCAATGACCAACATACAATTTATAGCAAAACAAGTCGCAACGACTCCCAAAAATATTGAAGCTACTGTAAAATTATTAAACGAAGATTGTACGATTCCGTTTATTTCTCGATACCGAAAAGACACAACAGGAAATCTTGATGAGGTTTTTATCGAGCAAATTGCAAAATTAAATAAGGAATATGAAGTTATTGTAAAACGAAAAGAAGCCATTCTCAAATCGATAGAAGAGCAAAAAGCACTTACACCAGAATTGAATAAAAAAATTATTGAAAGTTTCGACTTGCAGGAACTAGAAGATTTTTATTTGCCTTACAAAAAGAAGAAAAAAACCAAAGCCGATACCGCTCGTGAAAACGGATTGGAACCACTCGCAAAAATCATCATGGATCAGAAAAATGATGATGTCGATTTTATAGCCACACAATATCTGAACGAAAGTATCATCAATGAAGAAGCTGCTTTGCAAGGCGCACGAGACATTATCGCCGAATGGGTTAACGAAAACATATATGTTCGCAAACAATTGCGAAGATTATACGAACGAAAAGCAACTATAACCGCAAAGGTTTCAAAAACTAAAAAAGACGAAGAAGCGGCGCAAAAATTCAATCAATATTTTGATTGGAGTGAGAATTTAACCAAAGCAGCTTCACACCGATTATTAGCTATGCTTCGTGCAGAAAACGAAGGATTTATCAAACTAAAAATCGAAGTCGATTTGGATGAAGCTTATGATTTGATAGACGAAATTATCATCAAAAACAACAACAGTGCTGCCATTTCTCATGTGCAATTAGCCATTGAAGACAGTTACAAAAGATTGCTAACGCCAGCCATATCTAACGAAGCATTACAAGAAGCTAAGGCTAAAGCCGATGCCAATTCGATTCAGGTTTTTGCCAACAATTTAGGACAACTTTTATTAGCGCCACCTTTGGGCGAAAAACGAATTTTAGCCATAGACCCAGGATTTCGTTCGGGTTGTAAAATTGTTTGTCTCGACGAAAAAGGAGATTTGTTATACAACGAAACCATTTATCCGCACGCACCACAAAACGAAAGTGCCATGGCGATGAAGAAGATAAAATCGATGGTAAATGCGTATGCAATCGATGCAATTTCTATTGGAAACGGAACGGCGAGCCGAGAAACGGAATTTTTTATTAAAAAAATCGCTTTCGACAAGCCAGTTCAAGTATTTATTGTTTCAGAAGCTGGTGCGTCGGTTTATTCAGCATCAAAAATTGCGAGAGATGAATTCCCTAATTACGATGTTACGGTTCGTGGCTCAGTTTCTATTGGAAGACGATTGTCGGATCCGTTAGCCGAATTGGTAAAAATAGATCCAAAAGCCATTGGAGTGGGGCAATACCAGCACGATGTAGATCAGACAAAACTGAAAGAAGAACTAGACAATACGGTAATTCGATGCGTGAATTCAGTAGGAATAAACATTAATACAGCCAGCAAGCATTTGCTGAGTTATGTTTCTGGAATAGGTGAAAAACTAGCTGAAAATATTGTGCAATATCGTTCAGAAAATGGCCCTTTTGAAGATAGAAAACAACTTAAAAAAGTACCACGATTAGGCGAAAAAGCGTATCAACAAGGCGTGGCATTTATTCGAATTTCGAATGCGAAAAATCCATTAGACAATTCAGCAGTGCATCCTGAAGCTTATGGAATTGTTGAAAAAATGGCCAAAGATTTAAAGCTTTCGGTTCATGATTTAATTGCCAATAAAGAAAAAACAGCATTAATAAAACCAGAGCATTATATCACACCAGAAATAGGTTTATTAACATTAAAAGACATTATAAAAGAGCTCGAAAAACCAGGTTTAGATCCAAGAAAATCGGCTAAAGTTTTCGAATTTGATCCTAATGTAAAAACCATAAAAGATTTGAGAACCGGAATGATTTTACCAGGAATTGTCAATAACATTACCAATTTTGGTTGTTTTGTTGATATTGGAACAAAAGAAAGTGGTTTGGTTCACATTTCTCAACTCAAAGCTGGTTTTGTATCTGATGTAAATGAGGTCGTGAAACTGCACCAACATGTTACTGTAAAAGTCACTGAGGTTGATGAAGACAGGAAGCGAATTCAACTAACAATGATATTATAAACCAAAAAATCCCAAATAACTTAATAGACATTTGGGATTTTTTTAAATTCTTAAAAGAGATTTACTCTTTAGTTTCGTCTTTTTTAGAATCTGCAGGCTCGTCTCCTTTTGCGGCTTTTTTAAATTCACTTAAACCACTACCAAGACCTTTCATTAATTCTGGAATTTTTTTACCTCCAAAAAGTAATAAAACAACCGCCAATATCATTAATATCTCTGTAACTCCTAATCTTCCCATGATAGATAAAATTATGCTCTCGCAATTTAAAAATAAAACATTAAGCAAATATATTAAAGAATTTAATAAACCTTTATTATTTTAACGATTTATTATTACTAATAAACTAAGGACACATTCTAAATTATTATATTTGTTGTAATTATTGTAATTTATGTCAGAAAAAAGATTAAAAAGAAAAGCATTTTTCAAAAAAATAAAAACAAAACGAAGATTAATTATTTTAAATGAAGAAACTTTTGAAGAAAAATTTTCTTTCAAACTAAATATTATTAATGTGTTTATTGTGGCTACAATTGGTGCTATATTTCTTATTTCGATAACTAGTTATATCATAGCATTTACACCACTTCGAGAATATATTCCAGGATATGCTTCTACACAACTTAAAAAAGATGCTTTATATTTAGGACTCAAATCGGACTCTTTAGAATTTGCATTAAAGAAAAATGATGCCTACATACAATCTGTAAAAAAAGTTTTAACAGGCGATTTAGAATATGCTAAAGTGAATAAAGATTCGATTATGGCATCAGAATATGTAGATCCTTCCGAATATAATTTTGCTGCTTCACCAGAAGAAATCGAACTTAGAAAAAAAGTGGAAGCAGAAGCTAAAAAAACTAAAAAATAAGAGCTATAAAGCATATAGCCTAAAGCCTTTACAAATGTCGATAAAATCATTTTTAGCCAAGCAATTCGCAAAAAAAATTCATAAAAAAACGCTGAAATGGTCTCAAAATCCTATTGAAACCCAACAAAAAGTTTTCCAAGATTTAATTCACCAAGCAAGCAACACAACCTTTGGGAAAGACCATAATTTCAGCACAATTAAAACTTTTGAAGACTTTGTAAAACAAGTTCCTATTCGTGATTATGAAGAATTAAAACCCTATGTTGATCAAGTTGTAAAAGGAGAAAAAGATATTCTTTGGAAAGGGAAACCTTTGTATTTTGCTAAAACATCTGGTACAACATCTGGTGCAAAATACATTCCACTCACAAAAGAATCGATGCCATTTCATATTGAAGCAGCAAGAAATGCGATTTTAAGTTATATTCATGAAACAGGAAACGCAGATTTTGTAAACGGTAAGATGATTTTCCTTCAAGGAAGTCCAATTCTTGAAGAAAAAAATGGAATCAAATTAGGAAGACTATCAGGAATTGTAGCCCATTTTGTTCCGAAATATTTACAAAAAAACCGAATGCCATCTTGGGAAACCAATTGTATTGATGATTGGGAAACCAAAGTAAATGCGGTTGTCGAAGAAACTTTTCAGGAAAATATGACTGTAATTTCAGGAATTCCGTCGTGGGTGCAAATGTATTTTGAGAAACTACATCAAAAAGCAAATAAGCCTGTTGGAGAACTGTTTAAAAACTTCAATTTATTCATTTACGGCGGTGTAAATTACGAACCTTATCGGGCCAAATTTGAAAACCTGATAGGAAGAAAAGTAGATTCAATCGAGCTTTTTCCTGCTTCGGAAGGATTTTTTGCGTACCAAGATTCTCAGGCAGCAAAAGGAATGTTGTTGTTATTAAATTCAGGAATTTTCTATGAATTTGTAAAAGCTGATGAATTTTTTACCCAAAATTCAAAACGACTAACCATTGGCGAAGTCGAATTTGGTGTCAATTATGTTTTAATAATTTCTACCAATGCAGGACTTTGGGCATATAATATTGGTGATACAGTTCAGTTTACGTCGCTAAAACCTTATCGTGTGATAGTTTCAGGACGCATCAAACATTATATTTCAGCCTTTGGCGAACACGTAATTGGAAAAGAAGTAGAAAGCGCACTGCAAGAAGCGATGCAAAACACATCAGTCCGTGTCAATGAATTTACGGTGGCGCCACAAATTTCTCCCGAAAATGGATTGCCCTATCACGAATGGTTTATCGAATTCGAAAATGAGCCGGAAAACATAGAAAGTTTTGCTTTACAGATAGATGATGCGATGAGGAAACAAAACACATATTATGATGATTTAATCGTTGGTCATGTGTTGCGAACATTAGTGATCACAAAGGTTAATAAAAACGGATTTCAAGATTATATGAAATCTATCGGAAAATTAGGTGGACAAAATAAAATTCCAAGATTGTCTAACGATAGAAACATAGTTCAACAATTAGAAAAAGAAAATAAATGATACAAAATAGATTTTTAATTTGCTTATTTTTAGTAAGTTTTTCGATTACGGCTCAAATAAAAGGAGTTGTAAAAGATAGTGTTTCAGGAAAACCAATTCCGTATGTAAATATTTGGGTTCAAAACGAAAATATTGGAACAACTACCGAGGAAAATGGAGAATTTACAATTAGTTCGACCGAGAGAAACAAAAATTTAATATTTTCTGCATTAGGTTTTGAAAAAAAAATCATTAGAGCATCAAAAGCCATTTTGGTCAATTTAAAACCAATGATTTATCAGTTAGATGAGGTTGTTATCGCTGCAGAAAGACTAGAAACAAAAAAAATAGAAATAGGTGACACGGACAATCAAATTTATCAATCGTTTGATAACGGACCAAGAATAGACACAAAATATTTTCCATATCGTCCAGCTTATAAAAAAACAAAGTTTATAAAAAATGTAACTATTGAAACAGATAGTCGAATAGAAAATGCTACTATAAAAATTCATTTCTATAGTGTTGATGCAAATGGTTATCCTAGCCAAGAAATGCTCGATAAAGACTTTATTGTTTCGGTAAAAAAAGGAACAAAAAAGAATATTTTCGATGTAGCAAAATTTAATCTAATAATACCTAAAAAAGGACTTTTTGTTGGATTCGAAAAACTAATCATAGAAAAAAACAAATTAGAAAAAACCATAATAGATTCGAAAACAAATACAACACAAATACAAAAGACTTATTTTCCTTTTGTAATGTATAATTTTGTAGAAAGAGCTTTTTTATACACGTTTTCTGGAGGAAAATGGAACAGACAAACCAAGCACAATGACGCTGATTCGTCAAACAAAATTATGGTCTATGAACCAGCAATAAACCTAATTCTTACCAACTAAATATAAAAACCTTATCTTTGTAGGTTATAAAATTAAAATTTAATGAAGGAAATTAAAAACATTTCGCGCTCACGAGCGCAAGAATCGTCGGCAGCTATCGAACGATTGTACATTACAATGCGTCATTTATTCAACAGAGGTTTCTATAAACCAATGGGAATTTCTGGAGAAACTCTGAGAGAAGCATTGCTGGCATTAAGCCCCGAAATTTATGGGACAATTGCCGAAGAAAAAGTAGAACTAAACGGATTATTATACGTTATAGAAAGGCTTCCCGTAGGAATCGAAGAATGTCGTTACATCAATTTAACGTCTGATGAAGGTTATTCTAATTCTCATTTTCAAGCCATTGTTCCGCCAAAACGTAGAAGAAATTGCTACCGAATTGATGACGAACAAATGAATGTCGAAATTACTCGTGGCCGTTCAGATATTTATGATATACTAACGCATTTAACGTTTATATTTATTGAATCTCACAAAATTAAAGACAGAGTTCTTATAGATGAAGATGGACGAGTATCTCGCGATTGGCAAAAACTAGAACAAGCTGCGTTACAAAACAAAAAACTAACTCTAGTAGAGAGAGAAAAAGCTATTTCTCACACAGCCAATATTTTAGGAAGAACATTTGCTGAGGTAAAAGATATTTATGACAGTTTTGGAAACACAGCCTCACCAGATCGTTTCTTGCATATCATTTATTGGTTAGGAAAAATTGCCATCGAAGAAGTAGTCGATAACAACAAAAGAACTATCACTTTTAGTCCAATTTTAAGAGAAAGATTAGGACACCACATTCATGGAGAAATTTGGGCAAATGATATTAAAGAAGTTTTACAAAAAAATAATTTATTATCTAGACCAATCCATGTGATTAGTGCCAATATGCATAGTGTAATGAATTCAATCTTTGCAACTCATGTGCTTAAAACAAAGTTTAAAGACAAATCAGATTTCGATATTTACGAAGAATTAAGCAAGTCTGGTGCTAATGATGTTCGTGATAAAGTAGAAGAATTTGCGCTAAAACATGGTATGATTTCTTTACCAGATAGATCAGGAACTAATATTGATGTTCAAATTTTTGATACTGCTAAAATCGATTGGACAAAATCGGCTTTTGCCAAAGCAAAAATCGACAAAGATTCACCAGTTTTAATCGTGATGGATTACGCTTTTGGAGAACAAGCTTTTGAAACTATTGATGAGTTATTGAAACCTTACAAAATAGGAAAAGAGAAAACTTTTCTAAATGTAGAGTCGGTTTCTATCATGGGAAAAGCAGGAATTCTAGAAGGAGGAAAAGGAGATATAATGATTCCTAATGCACATATAAACGAAGGAACAGCTGATAATTATCCATTTCACAATGAATTAACAGCTGAAATGTTTGAAGGAAATGATATTCCAGTTTTTGCAGGACCAATGATTACCGTTTTGGGAACCTCTTTACAAAACAGAGATTTATTAAAGTTTTTTCACGAATCTACTTGGGAAGCTATCGGACTAGAGATGGAAGGTTCTTATTATCAAAAAGCAATTCAAAGTGCATCAAAAATTAGAAAAAGTATCAACGAAAATGTAAAAGTTCGTTATGCTTATTATGCTTCAGATAATCCTTTAGAAACAGGAAGTACGCTAGCTTCGGGTGGTTTAGGAACAACAGGTGTAAAACCAACGTACTTAATTACGATCAAAATATTAGAACAAATTTTTAACGTAAAATAATTATAATGAATTTTATTCCAACTAATTTAGCTGGTTGCTTTATCCTTGAACCTAAAATTTTTCATGATGACCGAGGTTATTTTATGGAAAGCTTTAATGAGAATACTTTTGAAAAAGGGATTGGACAAAAAGTACATTTCATACAAGACAATCAATCGTATTCGTCAAAAGGGGTTTTGCGTGGTTTGCATTATCAAACAGGAGACCATGCTCAAGCAAAATTAGTGAGAGTAATACAAGGCGAAGTGTTAGATGTTGCCGTCGATATTCGTCCAGAATCGCCAACTTATGGAGAATCATTTTCTATTTTATTAAGTGCAGAAAATCAGAAACAATTGTTTATTCCTAGAGGATTTGCACATGGGTTTTTAGTAACTAGCCAAACTGCTACTTTCTTTTACAAATGTGATAATTTTTACAACAAAGAAAGCGAAGGCGGGGTAATGTATAACGATCCTGCTTTAAAAATAGATTGGAATTTCCCTGAAAAAGAATTGATTATTTCTGAAAAAGACATGATTTTACCAACACTAGAAAACGCTAAAAAAGTATGGTAATTTTAGTTACAGGAGCATCAGGACAATTAGGTCAAGCGATTCAATTTATTGCTTCAAATTACCTTGAATTTAAATTTATTTTTGCATCATCAGAGGATTTAGATATTATAAATCAAGAACGTGTTAATTATTTTTTTGATACAAATAGAATAGATTTTTGTATAAATGCTGCAGCTTATACAGCGGTTGATAAAGCCGAATCTGAAATAGAAAAAGCTGAATCTATTAATGTTTTTGGACCAAAAAATCTGGCCGTTGCTTGTAAAAATCATAACGCAAAACTAATACACATTTCGACCGATTTTGTTTTTGATGGTTCATCAAGCAAACCTTATTCTGAAACTGATACAACAAATCCGCTAGGCATTTATGGCAAAACAAAACTAGACGGAGAGCAAGCGGTCATAGATAATATGAATGAATATTTCATTATTAGAACTTCTTGGGTTTACTCCCAATTTGGTAATAATTTTATGAAAACCATGTTGCGTTTGGCTTCAGAAAGAGATAGTTTAAGCATTGTTTCAGACCAAATAGGTTCGCCAACAAATGCGGTCGATTTAGCTGGTGCTATTATGCAAATCGTTGTTAAAAGTCAAGATTCAACATCTAGTATTCAATACGGTATTTACAATTTTAGCAACGAAGGAATAGCAAGTTGGTATGATTTTGCTACAGAAATTTTCAGGATAAATAATGTTACTATAAATGTAACACCAATTGTATCAGAAGCATTTCCTACGCCAGCAAAAAGGCCAAAATATAGTCTTTTAGATAAATCGAAAATAAAAAACACATTCGGAATCGAAATAAAAACTTGGCAAGAATCACTATTGCAAACGATATAGAAAATGAAAAGAATACTAATAACAGGGGCGGCAGGATTTTTAGGTTCACATTTGTGTGATAGATTTATCAAGGAAGGTTATCATGTAATAGGAATGGATAATTTGATTACTGGTGACTTAAAGAACATTGAGCATTTATTCAAATTAGAGCATTTTGAGTTTTATCATCACGATATTTCAAAATTTGTTCACGTCGCAGGAGATTTAGACTATATTTTGCATTTTGCATCGCCAGCAAGTCCTATAGATTATCTAAAAATCCCAATTCAAACACTAAAAGTTGGTTCATTAGGAACACACAATTTACTTGGATTAGCAAGAGTGAAAGGCGCAAGAATCTTAATAGCCTCTACATCGGAAGTATATGGAGATCCACTAGTTCATCCTCAAACGGAAGAATATTTTGGTAATGTAAATACCATAGGACCAAGAGGCGTTTATGATGAAGCCAAACGTTTTCAGGAATCTATCACCATGGCTTATCATCGTTTTCACGGATTAGAAACTAGAATTGTACGTATTTTCAACACCTATGGACCAAGAATGCGACTCAATGATGGTCGTGTTATACCAGCATTTATTGGTCAGGCATTACGTGGAGAAGATTTAACTATTTTTGGTAATGGTTTGCAAACGCGTTCTTTTTGTTATGTTGACGATCAAGTAGAAGGGATTTTTAGATTATTGCATTCGGATTATGTTTATCCAGTAAATATTGGAAATCCAGACGAAATAACCATTAAAGATTTTGCCGAAGAAATTATTAAATTAACAGGAACAACTCAGAAAATTGTATATCACGATTTACCAGAAAATGATCCGTTGCAAAGACAACCCGACACAACAAAAGCCAAAGAATTATTAGGATGGGAAGCTAAGGTTTCTCGTACTGAGGGAATGAAAATTACTTACGAATATTTTAAAAACCTTCCTCAATCAGCATTATTAAAAGAAGAGCATAAAGATTTTTCCGGATTTATTCATTAAATTAAAAAATGACAAAAGGTAGGTATTCAAAATACATACGTCCAATAAGCATAATAATAGATTGTGTTTTGCTAGTTGTTTTAGCCAGTTTCTTCCTAAAGAAATTTGCTATACAATTGCCGTATTTTATGATTTACCAACTAGTTTCTTGGTGTGTATTGGCTTATTTCACAAAGTTTTACGAAGTATATCGCTTTACAAAGCCTGTAGAAATAATATCGATGTTATTCAAACAAATATTTCTATTTTCATTATTTGTAATTACCTTTTTTTCTATTACAAGAGAAATAATTTTTAGTTTTAGGCTATTGTTATATTTTATTGGATTTTCGTTTATATGTATCACAGTTTTTAAAGGATTGTTATTTTATTATTTAAAAAAATACCGAATTGTTCTTGGCGGAAATTACCGAAACGTAATCATTGTAGGATATACAGATAGCTCAAAAAGCTTGCAACAATTATTTCAAAACCGACCTGATTATGGTTATCGCTTTAAAGGTTTTTTCTCAGATACAATAAGTAATGAAAGTATAAAAGGAGATGTTTCTAATATTCAAGAGTTTGTTTTAGAAAATAAGATAGATGACATTTATTGCGCACTAGAAGAACTCTCAAGCGATCAGCTTAAAGAACTGGTAGAATTTGCCGATTATTATAAGAAAACAATAAAATTCATTCCAGAATCGAGCGAAATTTATGCTAAAAATCTAAAGATCGATTACTATGAGTTTTTCCCTATTTTGTCACTTAAACGAACACCGCTAAACGAACCATTACTTAAATTTACGAAAAGAGTATTCGATATTTTCTTTTCATTGTTGGTAATTATTTTTCTGCTTTCTTGGCTCATTCCAATTATTGCTATTTTGATAAAATTAGAATCAAAAGGGCCAATATTTTTTAAACAAGGAAGACCTGGTTTAGACGAAAAAGAGTTTTTTTGTTACAAGTTTCGTTCGATGGAAATAAACGACAAAACAGAAGAATCTGTAGTAAAAAATGATCCAAGAATCACAAAAATTGGTGCTTTTTTAAGAAGAACCAGTTTCGACGAAATGCCACAATTTTTTAATGTATTTCTTGGAGAAATGTCCATTGTTGGACCAAGGCCACACTTATGGTCACATAATAATGAATACCAAACAAAAATCAGAAAATATAATTTAAGATTGCATATAAAACCTGGAATCACAGGACTTGCACAAGTAAAAGGTTTTAGAGGAGAAATAGAAACCGATGAAGAAATGGTAAACAGAATAAAATATGATTTATTTTATATCGAAAACTGGTCTTTATTGTTAGATATAAAAATTATAGTCCTAACAGTCATAAATATTTTTAAAGGACAGGAAAAAGCATATTAAGGATGAATGAGCTTGTTTCAATAATTACACCAACCTATAATTCTGCAAAATATATTTCAGAAACTATTCAATCTGTTCAAAAACAAACTCATAAAAATTGGGAAATGATTATTGTTGATGATTGTTCTCAAGACGAAACAGTAGAAATCATCCAAAATTTTATGGATGAAGATCATAGAATTCATTTACTACAATTAAATAAAAATTCAGGTGCTGCAAAAGCACGAAATTTTGCAATCGAAAAGATTACAGGAAAATACATGACATTTCTAGATGCAGATGATATTTGGTTTACGGACTTTATTCAAAACAGTATCAAAACCATAAAGGAAAAAGGAATAAACTTCGTTTTTTCATCATATAAACGTTCAAATGAAGACTTAGAATTTATATATTCGGATTTTATAGTTCCAAAAAAAGTAACTTATACAGATATTTTAAAAACCAATTCAATTAGTTGTCTTACTGCGTTTATAAATGTAGAAGTATTAGGAATAAAAAAAATGCCGGATGTTTTAAAACGGCAAGATATGGGATTATGGCTACAATATCTTAAAGAAATCCCTTATGCTTATGGTATTCAAGAACCAAAAGCAATATATCGAATAAGAGAAAACTCATTGTCTAGAAACAAAAAAAACTTACTTAAATACCAGTGGCAGTTTTACAGAGAGGTAGAAAAATTAAGTTTTTTGTCTTCTATTTATTACATGCTACATTGGATGTACAGGGGATTTAAGAAATATAGAAATTAAATCATCGATTTAAACTGTTTTAGTTTGCCACGACTACTCCTTCCTAAATAGGTTTTCCTAGTAAAAATAAAATTTAGATTTGGTTCTAGATATAATGAAATGGCTTCTTCTATTTTACTTATTTGTTCTAAGTTTAATTCTTTTTCACTTACATAATCAATCTCAAATGCATTTATTTTAGTTTGCTTTATTATAAATTCTTTTACATTTCCATCGTCTTCAATAATACTTTTTGTAACATAATAGAAAGTTAGTCCAGGAGATTTTTTACCACTTGGTAAAATAGCAACATCATTTGTACGACCAATTAATTGTTTAAGAATAGGTTTTTGTACAGTGCTTTTTTCGTCTAGAATTCCAATATCTCCAATATCATATCTAATAAAAGGATGCGCTTTGTTGTATAATGATGTTATAACAACCCTACCTTCTTTACCATAAGGCAGAACATTATTGTCTTCATCTAAAATTTCTACAAATAGTGTTTCGGAATTTATTTGCCATTCTCCATTTTGATTTTGAAAAGCAATTAAATCAAGCTCAGAAGCACCATATTCATTCACAACTGGGATTCCAAATTGTTTTTCCATTAGTATTTTATCTTCATCAAAAAGCATTTCCGAAGTTACCATACAAACTTTCAGCGTTGGGCATATTTCTTTTAAAACAATATTTTTGGACTGCAAAAACTTAGCAAATAAAACGACTGAACTAGTGTACCCATTTATATAATCGAATTTTTTAGTTTTAAATTTTACCAATACTTTTTCTAAAACCACATCCGATAAATCGAAAATAGTAAAACGAAATCGGTTACTCAAAAAGTCTTTAATTCTTTCTTTTTTATTACCAATAAAATCCAAAGGAATTCCATAAAAACGAGCTTGAAAAGAGGTGTTGAAATTTATTTTGTACCAGCTAAATCTATATATAATTGAAGCCCAAGTAATAGCGTGACAGTATTTGTCTTTGGCAAAAATAAAAGGATCTCCACTAGAACCAGAAGTTTTATTTACAAATACAGATTTTGTTTCGCAATCTTTAGACAGTCTTTCAGCCAAAGGTTTTTGAAGATTTTTTTTAGTAAGAATTGGTAAATCATTCCAATTATTATTATTATTTGAGCCTATTAATTCTTTGTAGAAAGGATTGTTCTCGAGGTGATATTTAACAATTTCGTCTTTTTTATTTTCAATAAAAATACGGTGTTGCTCTTCAGAAAAAGAAATAATTTTATCAAATTCGGCTTTAGCTTTCACAATTGGAAAACCATTTAATTTGAGCGTTAAATCGAATAATTTGAACATTTAAAATTATTTTTATCAAAAATAACAAAACTAACCTTATATATTTCATTTAATTTTTCCGAAACATTTTTTCCAAAACTTAAAACAACCTATTTTTGCATAACAAACAAACACAACTACACAATGACAATTTTATTACTTGGTTCTGGTGGAAGAGAACATGCTTTAGCTTGGAAAATGTTACAATCTTCAAAATGTTCTAAACTTTTTGTAGCACCAGGAAATGCAGGAACAGCTCAAATAGCAACAAATATAAATTTAAACATTCTAGATTTTGAAGCTATTAAAACATTTGTAATAGAAGAAAAAGTTTCGATGGTTGTTGTTGGCCCAGAAGATCCCTTGGTTCTTGGGATTTATGATTTTTTTAAAAACGATTCAGTGTTAAAAGATATCCCAGTTATTGGTCCATCAAAAAAAGGAGCACAACTTGAAGGAAGTAAAGAATTTGCTAAAGAATTTTTAGTAAAACATAATATTCCGACTGCGGCTTATGATAGTTTTACAGCAGAAACTATCGAAAAAGGCTGTCAATTCCTGGAAACATTAGAAGCCCCGTACGTGTTAAAAGCAGATGGTTTGGCGGCTGGAAAAGGAGTTTTAATCATTCATGATTTGGCAGAAGCCAAAGAAGAATTGCGAAATATGTTGGTTCATAAAAAATTTGGAACAGCGAGTGCAAAAGTAGTGATTGAAGAATTTCTTGACGGAATAGAATTAAGTTGTTTTGTATTAACCGACGGAAAAAACTATAAAATTCTTCCAACAGCCAAAGATTACAAACGTATTGGCGAAGGCGATACAGGTTTGAATACAGGCGGAATGGGAGCAGTTTCTCCAGTGCCGTTTGCCGATGAAATTTTGTTAGAAAAAATAGAGAATAGAATTGTAAAACCCACGATTGATGGTTTACAAAAAGATGGAATAGAATACAAAGGATTTGTCTTTATAGGACTAATAAATGTAAAAGGAGAACCAATAGTTATTGAATACAACGTAAGAATGGGCGATCCGGAAACGGAAGTAGTTATTCCGAGATTAAAATCCGATTTAGTCGAATTGTTTCAAGCGGTTGCCGATAAAAAACTGAATGAAGTTTCTCTAGAAATTGATTCTCGAAGCGCCACAACAATTATGGTTGTTTCTGGAGGATATCCTGAAGATTACGAAAAAGGGAAAGTAATTTCTGGATTAGAAAACATAGATGAATCTATCGTTTTCCATGCTGGAACAAAGATAGATAATGGTCAAGTGGTGAGCAATGGTGGAAGGGTTTTGGCGGTGACTTCGTTTGGAAATGATTTTCAAGAAGCCATAAAAAAATCTTATCAAAACATAGACAAGCTACATTTTGATAAGATGTATTTTAGAAAAGATATTGGTTTCGACTTACTTTAAGAAAGAGTGAGCTGTAGTATCTTGATTTTCTTCGTTATTGTCTTTGTGAGATTGTAATTGTTTTATCCAATACCAAGTGTAATAACAACAAATAGCTACAAAAACCCACGAAATAAGATTAGCCAACCACCAGCTACTAAGCTCTAAGGAGCGTAAATAGCCATGAAGAGCTAAAATAATATGTTCAAATAACCATTGTATTCCTTGAAAAAATGATTTCATCTTTTTTATGTATTATATTTACAATGACAAAAATATAAAATTTACTCATGATAACAAGCGTTTTTAGTAAATCTCGACCAATAAATTATATTTTTATAACCACATTGTTGGTTTTATGTTTTTTATTGTTCCAATTTCAATCTAATTTCAATACCATTTCGACTTTAGAAATAGGTAAAAAAGCTGTCTTATTGTTGCTATTGGTTGGTTCTTTATACATCACAAATTTTATTACAAAAAAGAACGGATTGAGTAAAGACAACAGTTACACATTTTTCTTGTTTTTTGTTTTTTTGATTTTGTTTCCCAAAACATTATCTAATGGAGGGTTAATTATCTCAAATTTATTTATTTTGTTAGCCTTGCGAAGACTAATATCGATGCAATCGCTAATTACTCCAAAAGAAAAAATATTTGATGCTTCGTTTTGGATTTTTGTAGCAAGTTTATTTAATTTTTGGTGTATTTTATTTATAATATTGGTTTTTGTATCAATTATTTTTCATGTTTCTAGAGATTACAGGAACTGGACAATTCCATTTATAGCGTTTTTTGCCGTATTAGTAATTTCGGTTTTAGGAGCTTTAATTTATAACCCTAACCTCATTCAAATTTATTTATCACAAATTGTAGTAGATTTTGATTTGACATATATAAAAACAATTTTTCAAAACATTGCCTTATTTATATATGTCACAACAGCTTTAGTAGCTTTTTTAAGTATGGTTTTTATACTTCCAAGTAAATTATCAAACTTACAACCGTCATATCGAAAAATGATTTTTGCGTTTATTATTGGATTGGTAGTTTTCTTTATTTCACCTAATAAAGCTAATGCTTTTCTTATTTATACTTTTGTACCAGTATCTATTATGCTAACAAATTATTTAGAAACAATAAATAAATATTGGATAAAAGAATCTATTTTAGCAATAATCTTAACAGCTAGTATTGTAACTTTTATTCTTCAGTTGTTATAACTTATCACCGTAAGCTAAATCGCCAGCATCACCAAGTCCAGGAATAATATAATTTTTTTCGTTTAATTTTTCGTCAAGAGCCGCAACCCAAAGATGGCAGTTTTTTGGAAGATTCTCTTCAAGAAATTTAATTCCTTCTGGAGCAGCTATAACCACAGCAATATGAATTTCTTTTGGTTTTTGTTCTAAATGAAGTTTGTTTAAAACAGCAACTAACGACTGACCAGTAGCCAACATAGGATCTATTAATATTAAATTTTTCCCAGCAAAAGAAGGTGCAGCTTGGTATTCGACTAAAATATCGAAAGCATCATCATTATTATAATGGTGACGATAGGCAGATACAAATCCGTTTTCGGCATCATCAAAAAAGTTCATAAAACCAGTATGCAAAGCCAATCCTGCACGTAAGATGGAGCATAAAACTACATTTTCGGAAATAGTTGTTGTTTTTTTAATACCAAGAGGAGTTTGCACATCAATGTCTTTATATGATAAAGTCTTACTTAATTCGTATGCCATTATTTCTCCAATGCGTTCTATGTTCTTACGAAAACGCATGCTGTCTTTTTGGATATTTACATCACGAATTTGTGCTAAAAAATGATTAAGAATACTATTTTCTTCAGAGATATAATGAATGTGCATTGTATGAAAATTAACCGTTAATTTGGTTTGATAAAGGTATAAAAAGTATATTTGTATTCAATAAATTATTAAAAATTATGTTTTCACAATTTGCCTTTCCAATTTTTGAACAAAGCATCAACGATTATCACAAATTTGATGATGTAAATCAGCCTATCTCAAATCCATATCCAAAGGAAAAAATAGAGCATTTATTGTATGCTAAAAATTGGGTAGATACTGTTCAGTGGCATTATGAAGACATAATTCGTGATCCAAATATCGATCCAGTTGAAGCTTTAGTTCTTAAAAGAAAAATAGATGCTTCTAACCAAGTTCGTACTGATATGGTCGAATATATAGACAGTTATTTCCTTCAGAAATATGCTTCGGTAAATGTAAAACTGTCTGCAAAAATCAACTCTGAAAGTCCAGCTTGGGCATTTGATAGATTGTCTATTTTAGCACTTAAAATTTACCACATGAACGAAGAAGCAACTCGTGAAGAAGCTTCGGCAGAACATAGAGCTAAATGCCAGGAAAAGTTAAATGTTTTATTAGAACAAAAGAAGGATTTAACTACTGCAATTGATGATTTACTAACAGATATTGAAGCTGGAGATAAATATATGAAAGTGTACAAACAAATGAAAATGTACAACGATGATGAGTTGAATCCTGTTTTGTACCAGAATAAGAAATAATACAATTGTCCCAAATTAAACATATTTTAGTAATTCGACTTTCGGCAATGGGCGATGCTGCTATGACAGTTCCTGTTTTGAGAGCTTTTGTTTTACAATATCCGGAAGTAAAAATCACTTTAGTTTCAAGAGCTTTTTTTAAACCTTTTTTCGACACAATTCCTAACGTAAATTTTTTTGGTGTTGATATAAATAATCGTCACAAAGGATTTTTAGGACTTATAAAACTGTTTTTAGATTTAAAAAAACTAAATATTGATGCTTTTGCCGATTTGCATAATGTAATCCGTTCTAAAACAATTAGAATATTATTTCTTTTGTTTGGCAAAAAAGTAGCGGCTTCAAACAAGGGAAGAACCGAGAAAAAAGCATTAACAAGAGCTGAAAATAAAATTTTTAAACCACTAAAAACAATGTTTAATGTACATTGTGATACGTTTAAAAAATTAGGTTTTGATATAGATTTAAACAATCCAACTTTTCCTAAAAAAGCTATTTTATCAGAAAAAATAATTTCGATTATTGGAAATAAAAACGAAAAATGGATAGGAATTGCTCCTTTTGCACAATATGAGAGCAAGGTTTATCCTTTAGATTTGATGCAGCAAACAATAAACGATTTGTCTGAAAATAAGAATTACAAAATTATCCTATTTGGTGGAGGTAAAAAAGAAATAGAAGTTTTAGATTTACTTTCAAAAAACAATACAAACATAATAAACATTGCAGGAAAAATTACTTTTCAGGAGGAATTAGACTTAATCTCAAATTTAGACATCATGCTTTCGATGGACTCTGGGAATGCACACATTGCAGCCATGTTGGGTGTAAAAGTAATAACCCTTTGGGGTGCAACTCATCCTTTCGCTGGTTTCTCACCATTCAACCAACCAATAGAAAATGCATTGGTATCCGACAGAGAAAAACATCCGTTATTACCCACATCAGTCTATGGAAATAAAACAGTGATAGGTTATGAAGATGTGATGAGAACTATTTTGCCAGAAAGAATAATAGATAAAATAGAAGAGGAGCTTAATTAAGCTCCTCTTCTATTTTTATTTAAACATTATTATCGCCCGATATACACTACATTAATTTCGCAAAAATTACCCAAAGCAGTACTTTTTCCAATCACATGCGAATTAGATTCAGTAATATTGTCATCGGCAATTCCCCAGTATGAGGCATTTAAGTTGCAGGTTTGTCCAGCGGTTAAGCTTATGGTTGTATTTATATTTGTTTCATTAAAAAGCTCTAAATAATCTACCATTGTATCACTATTATAAAAACTAGTAGAGTGGTTGTATTTTTTATAGTCCGTTCCGTTTACTGTAAGTTTAAAATTTCCTTCTACAAAACCTACTTTTGCAGAATTAATATCTACAGTTCCAGCGCCAAGATAACCCGTAAAAATAATTGAATATTTCCCTGTGTAAGGCGCAACAAATGATTTTGCATTCAAATTAGGGATATTGGTATAAGTTGATGCACTAGTGGCTACTACTAAATCTGAGTTTTGTGAAAATTTCGTATCAAAATAACGGTGTACTTGTGACACCCAGTTAGTACCATCCCAAAAATAAATACCAGGAATTACTCCGTAAGTTCCAACTGTAGTATTTGTGTTAAAAACCATAGTTCCTATTTCTGCGACTGCATTTGTTAAAAAAGCTCCAGTTGCAGGGTTTTTTACAGGGGCAGCAACATTTGTAGCAGTTAGCACTACACGAGGCATAAGTAAGCCATAATTATTTGCTCCGGCAATAACATCGAGAGCTGCATTTGGAGTTGTGGTTCCAATTCCCACTTGAGCGTTTAAAGTATTCATTAAAAATAAAAAGAATATAACACAAGTGATTCTCACCTGAGATTTAAGTTTAATAATTGTTAAAGACATAATAAAGTTTTTGTTTGTTTTTTATTGAAATTTGAATAAAAATACAATCATTTTTCACCTATTGTGCTAAAAATCAATAAACTCGATAAAAAAGCAAAATTTACCGGCTAAAAGCAAAATTTCATAAAAAAAGAAGCTAATTAGCTCCTTTTTTATATATAAAAATCAACATATTTTAAACATCATCATAATTTATTAAAATTTCACTCGATGTTGGATGTGCTTGACAAGTAAGAATTAATCCTTCAGAAATTTCTTTATCGGTAAGAATAGAGTTCTTTTTCATTTCTGCTTTACCTTTTGTTACTCGAGCCAAACAACTACTACATATTCCTCCTTGACAAGAATACGGAGCATCAATACCTTGTTTAAGCGCAGCTTCCAATAATGTTTGTTTAGATGACATTTCAAAAGTAGTTTCATCTCCATCAACAATAACAGTGATTTTTGTGTGGTCATTTTTACCAATATCAATTGTATTTTCTTTTGTAGAAGCAGAAAACAATTCAAATTTAATATCCTTTTCAGGGACATTTTTTTCTTTAAGAATATCACTTACTGTATTAATCATTTCTTCAGGTCCACATAAGTAAAATTTAGAAAATTCTTTACCAGCATGTTTGTTGTTCATTACAAAATTGACCACAGATTTGTCTATTCTGCCAAAAAGAGAATTTTCGGATTCAGATTGACTATATACAAAATGAACAAAAAATCTACCTAAATAATGTTGTTGTAATTCTATTAATTGATCATGAAAAATAGTTTCTTCGGCGGTTTTGTTTCCAAAAACTAATACGAATGAACTTTTAGGCTCTTGCAATAAAACCGATTGTAAGATTGCCATAACTGGAGTTATACCACTACCCGCAACAAAGGCCAGATAGTTTTTTTGTTTGTCAGCATGAGGTTCGAACGTAAATTTTCCTTCGGGAGTTCCCACTTCGATAATATTCCCAACCTTTAGTTCGTTATTTGCAAATTTAGAAAAAAGCCCATTTTTTATTGCTTTAACCGCAATGCGAAGCTCACCACTATTTGGTGATGAACAAATAGAATAAGCACGACGAATTTCTTCGCCATCTAAAGTTAGTTTTAAATTAACGTATTGTCCAGCATCAAATTTATAAAAATCTTTAAATTCGGTAGGAACGTTAAAAAGGATAGAAACCGCTTGTGAAGTTTCTTTTTTTATTTCTTGTATTGTTAGTTTGTAAAATGTAGACATATTTTTTATTCTTTTTAGCAAAATTAAGAAACACGATTGACATATTATTATTACGAACAAAAAATTAAAAAATACTTTATTTTCTGAATTTAAAAAAGAAACGTATTTTTACCAGTCATTATACTAAATTTGACTTTTAGAAGTTAATGATTAAAATCTTTTACATTGAAAACAAACTGTTTAAAATATATTTCTTTTTCTATTTTATTACTTTTAGTTGTAGCCTGTTCTACAAAGAAGAACTCTTTTGTAAATAGAAATTGGCATGCACTAAATTCAGAATATAATGTTTTGTACAACGGTAATGTGGCCTTAGAGTTGGGTATTAATGATTTAAAAACAGGATATAAAGATAATTTTTGGGAAGTTTTGCCAGTAGAAAGAATGCAAATTCTAGAAGAAGCCATGTTGCCAGGGCAAAAGACAAAAAACCAAAATTTTGAACGCGCCGAAACCAAAGCAACCAAAGCAATTCAAAAACATTCGATGAATATTGATGGTCGTGAAAAAAACACTCAAATGGACGAAGCGTATTTACTTTTGGGAAAATCACGCTATTATGACCAACGATTTATCCCTGCATTAGAAGCATTTAATTATATTTTATATAAATATCCTAATTCAGATAAAATATATGAAGCAAAAATTTGGAGAGAAAAAACAAATATTAGATTAGAAAACGATGCCCTAGCTATTAAAAATCTTAGAAGACTTATAAATAATAATAAAATAAAACCTCAAGTTTTTGCCGACGCAAATGCAATTTTATCTCAAGCATATATTAATTTAGAGGAAAAAGACAGCGCAATTGCACCACTAAAAATCGCACTAAATTCAACTAAATTAAAAGAAGAAAAAGCACGATATCATTTTATTTTAGGTCAGTTATATCAGTCCTTAGAATATAAAGATAGTGCATACATCGAGTTTCAAGAAATCATTGAAATGAAGCGAAAATCACCTAAACAATATGTAATGCAATCGCACGCAAAACAATCTGAGTTAATAAACCAAACAGAAGATACGGTGGCTTTTTTAAAAAAATACGTAAAACTTTTTAAAGATAGAGAAAATCGACCATATCACGATATTTTAAATTATCAAATGGCTTCTTTTTATGATAAGCTGAACAAAAAAGATCAGGCAATTAAGTTTTATAATAAGTCATTAAGATCTAAGTCCGAAGACATTTATTTACAAGCAACAACATATAAAAAATTAGCAACAATTTATTTTGATAAGACGAAATACCTAACAGCTGGAAAATATTATGATAGTACATTAACTCGACTAGTTAAGAAGGATCGTGAATATTTTAGTATTGTAAAAAAGCGCGAAAACTTAGTTGATGTTATTAAATATGAAGGAATTGTTCAGAATAATGATAGCATATTAAACATCGTTTCGCTTTCTAAAAATGACCAAAAAGGATTTTTCGAAGATTATATAGTAAAGTTGAAAGCAAAAGAAGTGGCTAAAAAATTACTTGAAGATAAACAAAAAAAAGAAAACACAAGATCAAACATAGGAATTCAGGATATAGATACGGGTCCTAGAGATCGAATAAAAACGGTTACAAAAGGAGTGGATCAAATTTCTTTACCACCAAGTGTTGCTGCTTTTGAAAGCGGAAATAATAACACTTTTTATTTTTATAGCCCAACAACTGTAAGTTATGGCAAAGTAGAGTTTCTAAAAAAATGGGGAAAACGAACACTAAATGATAATTGGAGATGGGATATTCAATCAGAAAATACAAAAATACCAGATCAGGAAGTTATTACAAACAATAATAATAATACAGCAATAGACGAAGTAGTAGAAAAATATCAAGCAGATTTTTATTTAAAACAACTTCCAACCTCACAAATAGTTTTAGATAGTTTGGCAAGAGAAAGAAATTTTGCTTATTATCAGTTAGGAGTTATTTATAAAGAAAAATTTAAAGAATACGAATTATCAGCGTCTAAATTTGAGATGTTATTAAAAAACAATCCAGAAGAAAGATTAATATTGCCATCGATGTATAATTTGTATAAAATTTATGAAATTACAAACAAATCTAAAGCAGCAATTGTTAAAAATAAAATTATCGAAAATTATCCAAACACAAGATATGCACAAATTTTAAACGGAACAATAACAGAAGAAAATACGATTACACAAACACCAGAGGATGTTTATAAAACAATATACAAACAATTTGGGAACCAAGAATATGTTACTCTTTTAGGAACTATTGAAAAAAGTTTAGCACAATTTGCTGGTGATGATTTAATACCAAAATTTGAGTTATTAAAAGCTAGTGCGATAGGTAAACTAAAAGGTGTAGAGGAGTATAAAAAAGCATTAAATTATGTAGCATTAAATTTCCCAAATACAAAAGAAGGAAAACAAGCGGAAGAAATTATTAAAACAAATATTCCAACTTTAGAACAAAGAGTTTTTGTAAACGACACATTGTCTAAAAACTGGAAAATTTTATACAAAACTGGAGCTCGAGATGATGAAGAAACTAAAACATTAATTGAAAAAATAAATAAATATATTAAAGAAAAACAATATGACACCTTTTCAGTGTCATACGATGTGTATAATGAAACTGAAAGTTTTGTTGTAATACATGGTATAAAATCAAAAGAATATTCTGACTATTTTGCGAGTATTCTTAAGGACAGTAGAGATTATAAAATTTTAAATCCAGCAAAAGTAATTTCTAGTGAGAATTATTTAGTTATTCAAGTTAAGAAAAATTACAATCAATTCCTCGAATTAAATCAGTAACAAAATGTTTGAAAAAAGCCCAAAATCATATACAGAATTACTTGGAAAAACCAACAGAATTGTTGAATCAACAATCATAAAAGGAGATATCGAATCGACAGCCGATTTTAGACTAGACGGACACCTTATAGGTAATTTTACGTCAAAAGGAAAATTAGTTATAGGTCCCGCAGGAACTGTTACAGGAAACATTTTTTGTCAAAATGTAGATGTAGAAGGAAAGGTTAAAGGAAAAATTATAGTTCAAGAAATTTTAACCGTAAAAAATAAAGCAAGTATAGAAGGCGAGGTTAATTGTACAAAACTATCTGTAGAACCAGGAGCGGATTTTACCGCGTCTTGTATTATGAAAACAACTTCAAAACCTACTTTACCAGCGCATGGAGAATAACAAGCAGGATAATAAAAATAATATAAAATGGCTTTCGCTCATAAATATTCCAATACAAATGGGAGCCATTATCTATTTGTTTTATAGACTCGGATTTTGGTTAGATAAAAACTATACAAATGACAAGATATCTTATTACAAAGTGATTACTTTGATAGGTGTCTTTTTGGCTTTATATAATGTATATCGTCAAGTAAATGAGATGGACAAAAAATCATAATGATGTTTAAAAAAGGCATAAAATCAATTGCGATTTTAATATTAATTATAGGGATAATTTATTTTGTACACAAAACTATTTTTTCTATTTTTAAAATAAATGAAAATAATTTTATATACTCATTAGAGCAACTATACTTGTTTTTTGGATTGTTTTCAATAGCGATAGAACTAATATTAATTAGAGTCAAAGAGAAAAACATCGACATTGTAGGGAATGTTTTCTTGTTATTAACCTTAATTAAAATGATGATTTGTTTCGTTTTTGGTTCTTCAATTTTAAAACAAGAAACCGAAAACAATTCACTTCAGAAATGGAATTTCCTTATACTATTCCTAGTATTCTTAACCATTGAAACAGTTCTAACCATCATAATATTGAATAAGAAAGAAGAATAAACTTAGTTTTTGATAAATTTATTTTGATAACGACTTTCTTCAGAAAATGCTTGAATAATATATAATCCAGAAACTAGATTTTCAATATTAATTTGAGTGATATTTTCTTTCTTTTCAAAAACTATTTTTCCGTATAAATCTGTAATTATAATTTTATTAAAAACGATATCATTATTTGCTCTAATATTTAAAACAGAAGATATAGGATTTGGATAAATCGATAGTTTCTCAGCAAAAACACTTTCATCAACAGATAGCGTTGGGCAAGTAATTAATGTTGGAATATTTTTTGCACTAGTCGAACCATCACCTAATTGTCCCCATAAATTGTTTCCCCAAGTGTAAAGGCTACCGTCGGTTTTTAAAGCGACAGTGTGTGTTAGTTTAGAATTTACCATTTGCCAATCGGTTGCTAAACCAGAAACACCAACAGGAACATTTTTTTGACTATTTGAACCATCGCCAAGTTGCCCTAAAGCATTTCCTCCCCATGCCCATAATGTACCATCAGATTTTTTAGCAATAGTATGCTGATGTCCTTTTGCTATCAAACTACAATTTACCACTGAAGAAATATTGGTAGGAATTATTTTTCCAACAACAGTTCCATCTCCAAGCTGACCATTTGTGTTGTCTCCCCAAGTCCAAAGACTTCCGTCAGATTTTGTAGCAACACTATGTAATATGCTAGCCATCACATTTCGCCAATTTGTTTCTAAACCAATCTGTGTAGGAATTATTTTATTTACAATTGTATTATCTCCTAATTGTCCAGAGTTGTTCGCTCCCCAAGCCCATAAAGTTCCATTAGTTTTTGTTGCTAGTGTATGACTAGTACCCGCAGAAACTAGTAGCCAATTTGTATCTGTTCCAACTTGTGTAGGAATACTTTTATTTATAGTTGTATTGTCGCCCAATTGTCCGTTAGTATTATCTCCCCAAGCCCATAAAGTCCCATCAGATTTTATTGCAATAACATATTCGTCACCAGCAGATATAAATCTCCAATCAGTATCAGTTCCAATCTGAATAGGAATATTAGAGCTTGTTGAGCCTCCGTCACCGAGTTGGCTGGCTAGGTTTCTTCCCCAAGTCCAAAGCGTACCATCGGTTTTTAGAGCAACATTATGTGCATTTCCAGCAGAAATTGTTTGCCAGTTTGTGTCTGTTCCAACTTGTATAGGAATATTAGATAAACTAGCTGGAACTCCAGCAGTACCTAATTGTCCGGAATTATTTCTTCCCCAAGCCCACAAAGTACCACCTGTTCTTATCCCTAAAGTATGTGATCCACCTGCGGAAACAGACTGCCAACATTGTGCAGATAGATTTATATAGAAAAGACTAATAAATAAAATAAGTAAATTTCTTTTCATAAATTTATTAATTTTCATAAATATTATTTTGTCTAAATATATAAAAAAACAACTTATTAACAATTTTTATTATTAAATTTTCGACAAAAACCCTTTTATTACTGATAAAATAAATGATTTAAAGGAAGAATTTTAAAAATAAAGTCTAATTTGTTGATAACTTATAGCTAAAAATAAAAGAAGTAAAATCAATAAAATAAACATATAGATTAAAAAAGAATCTATATCGTTTTTGAATATTAATAAAAAATGTACCTTTGCACCAAATTTACAAACCAAGCATTATAGTTTTTTATATATGGTAATTTCAAAGCATCCACTTAGATTTATATTGACAGCAGTAATTGCCTGTCTTCCGTTATTTAGTTTTGCAAATGTTGTTTCAGATAGTACGAAAGTACAAACTGAAGTGGCTCTTGTTTTAGTAGATACAACTCATGTAGCTACAGAAGCAACTCCTGTTGCTGAAACAAAATTATCAAAAGAAGATTTAGCTGCAGAGGAAAGAGCAGAATACATTCAACATCACTTACGAGATTCACATGATTTTAATTTCTTTTCTTACGGAAAAGAATCAGGAGATGAAACACATATTGGATTTCCACTTCCTGTTATTCTTTGGGATAATGGTTTTCAATTTTTTATGTCTTCAAAATTTCATCACGGAGAAAAAGTAGCGGAATCTAACGGAAACTACTACATGATTGGTCATCATGATGGAATGGTTTATAAAACTGATGCCTCTGGTTCAGAATCTAATATTAAACCACTAGACTTATCTATTACTAAAAATATATTTATGATTTTGTTCGTAGGTTTATTAATGTTTGTAATGTTTAGAAACCTTGGTAAATCATATGGTAAAAACGGAGGTATAGCTACTGGTGCTGGTAGATTTTTCGAGCCAATTATTTTATATGTTAGAGACGAAATTGCCATTCCTAATATTGGAGAAAAGCATTACAAAAAATATATGAGTCATTTATTGACAGTATTTTTCTTTATTTGGTTTTTAAATATGTTTGGTTTAACACCACTAGGGGTTAATGTTACAGGGAATATTGCAATCACAGCAGCTTTAGCTATTATTACTTATCTAATCACCACTTTTACAGCAAACAAAAATTATTGGGGTCACATTTTCTGGATGCCAGGCGTTCCGCCATTAATGAGAATAGTTTTAGCACCTATTGAATTGTTAGGTACAATTATCAAACCTTTTTCATTAACAATCCGTTTGTATGCTAATATGGTTGCGGGACACATCGTTTTAATGAGTATTATCGCAATGATGTATACATTTAACAATGTTGCAGGAAGTGGGTTTTCATTTGTTTTAGCATTTGTTCTTTCTATACTAGAAATATTAGTAGCTGGATTACAAGCCTATATTTTCACGATGTTAACTGCGCTTTACTTCGGTTCGGCAAATGAAGAACATCACCATGATGGGGCTGAGCATCATTAAATTGTCCAGTGGACAATTTAAGCGAAGAACCAGGCGGTGCCGCTGGCAGAATAATTTGAATGTTTAATTTTTAATATATATACATTATGGGAACTATTCCAAATTTAGTAGGAGCAGGTTTAATTGTTATCGGTGCTGGTTTAGGTATTGGTAAAATTGGTGGTTCAGCGATGGACGCTATTGCACGTCAACCAGAAGCTTCTGGAAAAATTCAAACTGCAATGCTTATCGCAGCTGCACTTATTGAAGGTATTGGTTTTGCTGCATTCTTTATGGGCAAATAATATTTTTAAAACAATTGTTGTAACGGTTGGTTACAACAATTGTTTAATTAATAAAAATTAGATTAATAAATTAAGAAAATATATAATGGAACAATTATTAGGTCAATTTTCATTAGGGTTATTTATTTTACAAATTGTTTTATTTGTAGGGTTAATACTTTTACTTAAGAAATTCGCTTGGAAACCCATTCTTGATGCGGTAAACGATAGAGAAGAAGGAATAAAAAATGCATTGCTTTCGGCAGAAAATGCTAGAACAGAAATGCAAAATCTTCAAGCAGACAATCAACGTATTTTGCAAGAAGCAAGACTAGAGCGTGACAACATGCTTAAAGACGCTCGCGAAATCAAAGAAAAAATGATTGCCGATTCTAAAACCGAAGCGCAAGCGCAAGGTCTTAAAATGATTGAGCAAGCAAAAGCTGCAATCGAAAGCGAAAAGAATGCGGCTATGGCAGAATTGAAATCTCAAGTTTCAAACTTGTCTATCGAAATTGCTGAAAAATTACTAAAAGACGAATTATCTAACAAAGAAGCTCAAACTAAATTGGTTGAGAAAATGTTAGGAGACGTTAAATTAAATTAATTATGTCAAGTACAAGAGCAGCAATTCGTTACGCAAAAGCAATTCTAGACTTAGCAACATCAAAAAATGTAGCTAACGAAGTGAGTAATGATATGTTTTTAGTAGCAACAACTATCAATGATAATTCGGAATTGGATACTTTTATTCAAAACCCAACAATCAAAGTTGAAGCTAAAGAAAATGCGTTGTTAGAAGTTTTTGCTAACACAAATGAAGTAACAAAAAGCTTATTTCATTTATTGTTTGAAAACAAAAGATTTGAAATTCTAGGAGCAATTGCTTCAGAATACAACAAATTATTTGACGAAGAAAATGGTATCGAAGTAGCAAAAGTTACCACAGCCATTGCAATGGATGCTGATTTAGAAGCTAAAGTAAAAGCTAAAATCGCAACCTTTTCAGACAAAAAAGTAACCATAGAAAATACCGTAGATGCTTCAATTATTGGAGGATTTATTTTAAGAATAGGCGACAAGCAATATAACGCTTCTGTTGCTAACAGATTACAAGTATTAAAAAGAGAATTAAGTAACTAGTTATTTATATAATTATGGCGGAAATTAAACCTGCTGAGATTTCAGCAATATTAAAAAAGCAATTATCAGGTTTTGAATCTGGTGCTACGCTAGAAGAAGTAGGATCAGTACTTCAAGTTGGAGATGGTATTGCTCGTATTTACGGGTTATCAAATGTTCAATACGGTGAGCTTGTAGAATTTGACAACGGTCTAGAAGGAATCGTTTTGAATCTTGAAGAAGACAATGTAGGTGTGGTACTTTTAGGACCATCTACAGGAATCAAAGAAGGATCTACAGCAAAAAGAACACAACGTATTGCTTCTCTAAAAGTTGGAGAACAAATGGTAGGTCGTGTAGTAAATACTCTTGGTTTTCCAATTGATGGAAAAGGACCAATAGGTGGAGATTTATACGAAATGCCTTTGGAAAGAAAAGCGCCAGGAGTTATCTTCCGTCAACCAGTTACTGAGCCATTACAAACAGGTATCAAAGCAGTAGATGCAATGATTCCAGTAGGTCGTGGACAACGTGAGTTGGTTATTGGTGACCGTCAAACAGGTAAATCAACCGTTTGTATTGACACGATCTTAAATCAAAAAGAATTTTACGATGCAGGAAAACCTGTATTTTGTATATATGTTGCAATTGGGCAAAAAGCTTCAACTGTAGCAGGAATCGCTAAAATGTTAGAAGAAAAAGGTGCTATGGCTTATACAGTTATTGTTGCAGCTAATGCTTCTGATCCGGCTCCAATGCAAGTTTATGCTCCTTTCGCAGGTGCTGCAATTGGAGAATATTTTAGAGATTCTGGTCGTCCAGCTTTGATTGTTTATGATGATTTATCTAAACAAGCTGTAGCTTACCGTGAGGTTTCTCTTTTGTTAAGAAGACCACCGGGACGTGAGGCATACCCTGGAGACGTTTTTTACTTACACTCTCGTTTGTTAGAAAGAGCTTGTAAAGTAATTGCTGATGATGACATCGCAAAAAACATGAATGATTTACCAGATTCGTTAAAATCTATCGTAAAAGGTGGTGGTTCATTAACTGCTTTACCTATTATCGAAACTCAAGCGGGTGACGTATCAGCATATATTCCAACAAACGTAATTTCCATTACTGATGGTCAAATTTTCCTTGATGGAGATTTGTTTAACTCAGGAGTTCGTCCAGCAATTAACGTAGGTATTTCGGTATCTCGTGTTGGAGGTAATGCTC